>JAHJDP010000029.1 GCA_018831195.1 Candidatus Eisenbacteria bacterium
TGCCACGATGATGATATCCGATCTCGAAAGGACCGACAAGACTGTTCTGAGAGCCTTGCCTGGCAGTTCTCCGCCATAAACTTCCACTCAGTGGGTCCTGTTTTGTCATCTTCCCGGCGCAGTAGGCGCTCCGATCGATCTCCCCAGACATACCTCTCCCATCAACCCACCCGGAAATCCCGATCAGGCCGGCATCCTGCACGATCCTGGAAATAGGAGCCTTTACATTAATCGGCGGATTCGCTACGGAGGCGGCCGAATCCAGGGATCCGGATCCACGCTTTCCACATCGGCGGCGTCTTCATCCATCCCTTCCGCATCCGTCTCCAGCAGAAACTCCATCGGCGGATCCAATGGACGCGCCGGCGACAGGGCGGGCGGAGTGGCGGCAAGCCCCAGATGCCGGAGGATCTTTCCTATCACCAAGGGATCGGTGAGAAAAGCCAGCACCACCATGGGAACTGTCTCTGCGGATGTGGAACAGCGCGGGCAGGCGAGCGCGTCGACATGCAGCAGCCGGCGTAGAAGTTGCGCCCACGGGACGCGCCGGCGATGTGTGGCGGATGGTCTCTCCTGCCCGACTCTCGTCCCCTGGCTTGCCTCAGCCTCCAGCCCGGGCAGCGGCGCACTCTCTAAGCTTGTACATTCTTCCCGCGCCGGCGGATCCGGCAACAACTTCCGCCAGCGGCTGCGGTTGGCGAAAACGCCGTGATATCGGATCTGATGGCTGTAGGGAAAGGAGACAAGAGCCGCCAGGCGGCGCAGGAAGTCCAAGGGATCGAGGATCAGATGCATGGCGCCGTTGGCGTTCGGCCACGGCCGCCGCAGGCGGTACACAACCTTCCCCTCTGGGCTACGCGAAAGACGCTCTTGGGAAAACGGCGCCCGCAGTCCGTAGCGCAGCAGGCGCTCCAGCGCTTCACGGTCCCACGCAGGGACCGACTGCGCGGCATGCAAGGAGAATCCGGCCATGGAGGCGCACTGAGGCTTGCTTGAGAAACCTCGCAATGTGACATATTGCGCGGAGCGCTATGATTCTCCTCATTTCTCCTCCTATTTAACCACGATATTTAGCAGTCCCGCTGATGAGGACGCATCTTGGGATGAACTATAGCCGACAAGTTCGGCGTCAAGACAGTTGCCGAGTTTAGCCAGACAATCTTCGACATTCAGAGTACCTGAGGATGAAAGCACTTGCATTAGGTCATAAATTGTATCTGATTTTGATACGATTGGTCTATGACCATATTGCGATTCGAAAGCCAGGAGCCCTTTCAAAATGCATCCCTTAAAGCCCCGTCGGACCGCCTCAAGGTGATCATTTTCGAATTGCTGTAGCTTTTTGCTGGAAATGACCCGGGAAAAATAGGGTTTGAGTTGTCTAATAAGGCAAACAGCTTGGGCATCGATAGACCGCTGTTCGCTGAGGCTCTCAATAGCGGCATATACTCTCCCAAGGGCCGTATCCGCGCCCGGGCTGGCGGAGGCTGCTAATTCTATCACAAAAGGTTCGACAACAGAAGCAAATGATTCTGCCTCTACATCCGATGGATAGGGCCAAACAACCCAACGATTGTAAAGCAGAACGAATCTTAGATCATACATGGTCGGGAATCTCTCCTTTGTCAACTGCTCAAGAGATTTAAGGCGTTGATGAAACTTAGTCGCATCTAGATACTCGGCAAGGTGCGACCATCGGACCGCCACGCAAATAAGAGCACTGTACTCTGACGTTAAGATTTTAAATTCAGTGTAGTCTGTTTCAGATTCAATTTCATGTATTACGAGGTCATGATACCAATCTAGTTTCTCAGAGACTTTGGAGGCCCGCTGAGGTGACTTTGGAGTCTCTCTGGCAATCTCCAGAATATCTTTTTGAGCGTCATTCAATTCCTCATATGGCACCTGCGAGGAGACAGCGGGAGGCGAAATGAAGGTCATTACAAATATGCACACTATTAATGCTCGGAAACTTGGGACCAGCAGTCGACTCGTTCGTTTTCATCAAACGCGACAACTCCATTCAAGCACAGAGCCGTCATTCAGATCTTCGCGTCAATGACACTGAACATCAACAATGGGAGGGCACGATGAACGAATCCATCAAGGTCCAGCCTCACCACCTCGAGCGCGATGCATACCTATACATCCGCCAATCGTCGATGCGACAGGTCGTCGAGAACATTGAGAGCACTAAGCGTCAGTATGCTCTTCGAACACGCGCGACAGCACTCGGTTGGCACGACGAACGTATTGTCGTGATCGATTCTGATCAGGGCGAGTCCGGTGCCTCGGCGGCTTGGAGGGAAGGGTTTCAACGCTTGGTCACAGACGTGGGCATGGGCCGCGCTGGTATCGTCATGGGACTCGAGGTATCCCGTCTAGCGAGGAACAATGCCGACTGGCACCGGTTGTTGGAAATCTGTGCGCTCGCTGACACGCTGATCCTTGACGAGGATGGTGTGTACGATCCATCGAATTTCAACGATCGCTTGCTACTCGGTCTAAAAGGGACAATGAGCGAAGCAGAGCTTCACGTCCTGAAATCGAGACTGCGCGGAGGAATCCTCAATAAAGTGCGTCGTGGCGAGTATCGGTGCGTGCTCCCTACCGGGTTCATATATAACGAAACCGGCGATGTTGCCCTTGACCCCGACGCACAAGTCCGGGAGTCTATTGCGTATTTCTTCGAGACATTCTCCCGGGTCGGTTCCGCGCACCAAACGGTAAAGGCGTTTCGGAGTGAGGGGATTCGTTTCCCTTCTCGTCTTCGGAAACATGGCGACACGAAAGTGATCTTCCAACCACTCACCGCATCGACAGCGATGCGCACACTGCACAACCCGCGATATGCCGGCGTCTACGCGTATGGGCGACGGCGTTATCAGCGAACCGCTGATGGCAAGAAGGTTCTGCGAGAACGAGATTGCACCGACTGGCTCGCTTGCATCCCGGACGCTCATCCGGGCTACATTACCTGGGATCAATACCAGGAGAATCTTAAAATCCTCGAAACCAATGGTCGAGGATATGAATTGGCGCGGAAGTCTCCTCCCCGCGAGGGCGCGGCACTCCTGCAGGGTCGCGCGGTATGTGGGCGGTGTGGCAGGCATTTCCGCGTGAGATACGTCTCGCGGCGCGGCGGGACGGAATCATGGTACGTTTGTGACCGTGCGCGCGGTACTCGCGCCGAGCCCAACTGTCAGTCGATCGCCGGACGCCCTATTGACGAAGCCGTCGGGACGCTGGTTGCCGAAAAGATGACCCCCGCGGCCGTCGAGTTAGCGCTGGAGATCCGAAGGGAGATCGAGGACCGGCAGCAGGAGGCAGACCGGCTACATTGCCGAGCGATCGAGAGGGCTCAAATCGAAGCAGATCTGGCGCAACGCAGGTTCATGATGATTGACCCGAATAATCGCCTGGTCGCCGACACACTTGAGGCAGACTGGAACGACAAACTGCGCGCCTTGGCTAAGGCGCGTGAGGAAAGGGAATGCGGTCGACATAAGGATAAGGTCAAGCTCGACGATGTCATCCGTGAACGATTCATCGCGATGACGACGGACTTCAAGCGGCTATGGACTGACACGGCTACGCCGAACCGCGAACGAAAGAGAATGCTCGCGCATATCATCGAGGATGTGACACTCATCAAATGTCAGGGAGAAGGCACTACCAAGATCCATGTTCGCTTCACTGGCGGCAAGACCGAGACGCTCACGACTCAGAATCCCAAATCCTCCGCGCAGCAAGTAAAGACGCCGCCCGAGATCGTGGCGCATGTCGACCAGCTCCTCGACGACCACGTGTACTCCGAGATCGCCGACCTGCTCAACAAGCGAGATTTTCACCCCGGTGGGTCGACCCGGCCGGGTCGAGAGAATGATCGTTTCACCGGGAATCGAGTTGCATATCTCGTACACAGATACGGGCTCCGATCACGCTACGATCGACTTCGCGACCGGGGAATGCTGACGAAAAAGGAGATGGCGGATCGCCTCACAATCCACGAGCACACCCTTGTACAGTGGGCAAAGCATGGTATCGTCATCAGGCATCCCTACAATGGTCACGCGTACCTGTATGAGGATCCGGGGCCGAATGCGCCCACCAAGCACTGCAGTCGATGGGACACCCTGATCGACAGGGCACCAGTCATCCAGACAAAAAAGCGGGAGGAATTTCAACTTGCTCGCATAGAGTCGAAGGAGGTGTAGTGTGAAGACAGTTAGTTTGCGAATAGGCAGAAACCTGTACGATCCCAATATACAGCCTTCACATAATTGCCCCGTCGATTAATGAACATGTAAAGACTTCCCGAGAGAGGATCTTCGCTCAATGTGTTTTGAACCAACGATATCAATCCATTGAAA
>JAHJDP010000030.1 GCA_018831195.1 Candidatus Eisenbacteria bacterium
AACCGGATGGGTCTCCTCGAACAAAGTCTTGAGACATTCAAGCAAGCCCACCGGCAGGCGCGACAGATCGGGCACTCAACCTTGATCCTTCGATCGGCCCTGGGGCTGGGCATGCTCGCTGCACGGAGTGGCGACTGGCAGGAAGCCCGTCGTTTGCTCTTGGATTGCTGGCGTATGGCTCGTCGAATGGAGATGCCGCGGGAAGAATGTTTATCCCTTGAATTCCTCGGGGAGACTTTGGCGCTCTGTGGACGTTTGCCCGCGGCACACCGCGCCTTAAACCTTTGCCATCGCTTGGCCACCCGGCTTGCACCTGCGGGAGATCTTGTCGTCGAGTGCACTCTAAGATTCTCCCTGCTGGCTTGCGCAGAGTCGCAATGGCAGCGGGCTGAGGAGTGGGCGCAAGACGCCATCGATCTCGCATCCAAGTGCGGGATGGACTGGGAAGAGGCTCAGGGATGGGGTCTTCTCAGCCTGGCTCTCGAATTCCAGAGCAAAGAAGATAAGGCCGCTCAAGCCGACCTCCGGGCAAAAGAACTCTTTCGGGAAATGGGCCGGGGGCAGAACGCTGATCTCGTTGGCGGCTGGCGTCTCTATCTCATGCGAATCAAGAAGGAGCATCGCGATCCAGAGATCCAAATGAAGTCCTCCCGATCCCCATCGAAACGAAGTTTATCAAAACCCGTCAAGCTTGATTCCATTTGGGAGAAGATCGGCCTTATCACCGGGTCCATCGGGATGATTCAGGTCTTGGAGCAAACACGCCACCTGGCTGAGGATGGGGCTTTCATTCTCCTCGTCGGCGAAACAGGAACCGGGAAAGAACTCGTCGCCCGCGGGATTCATGATCTTGCCGGCCGAAAGGGCCGCTTCGTTCCGTTCAATTGTGGCGCTTGTCCTGATGCTCTAATACTGAGCGAGCTTTTCGGAGCAGAGCAGGGAGCCTTCACCGGCGCCATCCGCAATCGACACGGATTGGTGCGGGAGGCAGAGGAAGGCACCCTATTTTTGGATGAAGTGGGTGAGCTGTCACCTCGAGCGCAAGTCGCCTTGTTGCGTTTTCTTGACCACGGTGAGGTCAGGGCTCTTGGATCGACACGCATCCGCAATGTTCAACTGGGGATTGTCGCCGCCACACAGCGGACTCTGCTTCGCAAGTTGAGAAGTGGTGATTTCCGCAGGGATCTTTTTTATCGATTGGCTCAAGGCCTGATCGATATCCCACCCTTGCGGGACCGGCTTGAAGATCTTCCGCTCCTGATTCGCCATTTTTGGAAGCGGGGCGCCAATGGGGATGATCCGGAGATGCCGGAGGTTTTGATCGAGGAGAAGGGCTTGCGGATACTCCGAGAGTATGCCTGGCCTGGAAATATCCGCGAGCTCGATCATTTCGTCCGCGGGCTGAGGCTGCGTTGGAAGGTGTTGAAGACGGAAACGTCCTTCGATCTTGAGCTGATACGAGAAGCGCTTGCCGGCATCAAGGTGAGTCTGAAGCCCGATCAAGAGAAGTTGTTCAGCCGCGAGGAGGTTAAGGCGGCGATCAAAGCTTCCAAGGGGAGCATAAGCCGCGCGGCCCGATTGCTGGGGATATCCCGACAGAAACTATATCGCATCCTTGGCTAGACAAGGGATCGGCCGTTTTCCTTCCTGTTTTCCTACCCTGATTGGTTTAGAGAAAGCGGATTCTTTTTTCATTCGGATGATCCGGCAGCCCGGAAAGACCTGAAAAAGTGTCCGGAAAGTGTCCGGTTGTCCGGAGCGGACACATTTTCCTGGAAGCAGAGCGTTGAAAGGGTGTTTTTTGTATAGGATTTGATACGGCACGTGATTTGGCACAACGCCGCAATCTACACGTAATCAATAGGTTCCGAGACACCCGACGCTCACTTTGTATCAGATAATCTCCGGGAATGCGTCATAGTCCTGATCCTCCGAAAAAGTGTCCGGAGTGTCCAGTGTGTTGAATGAGCTTCTGCGGTTTATGGGAACGACGACATCTTTTGCCCGGCCAGGGGAAAGGGTACCCCCCCCAATCACTGGATGAAAACACGGGAACATGTTTAGTATAAATGCACTGGAGGCTTTTCAACAGTGCGACTCCACGAGGATACCCAATGCTGGATTTCGACGTGCCTTGGCACGGAGATTGTAATAACAATATTTACGACAAGTCCGGCAGTACCTTTTTACAGGCGCGACTTTCATGAGCTGATTTTGGATTGACCTTGAATTGGGCGACCGGGAGGCGGAAATGAGAGCGCTGAATGTCACCTCGATACTCCTTTTGGGATGTTTTGGAATTCTACTTTTGCAGGGTTGTGGGGACCGGGTCACAGATACGGAATTCAAGACCGATCATGGTGTCACCGGCGGGATATCCTTCGAGCAGCCTGGAGAACCCGAATGGGAATGGATTGTCTTTGATTCAGAGACGGGCATAATCGACGATCAATTGTTTCTCTATGTTTATGATTCTGAGGCTGATCCCGTTCTTGCCGTCAAGATCAGGGATTCCGGGATGATTGCCTGTTTAGAATCAATGGCATGTGGCGCATTAAACGATGAATATGATATGCCCAAACTCGTTGATCCGGAAATTATTGAAGCTGTCTTATTGTACTTGTTCCCCAACGGCGATCGGCAGGTGATAATGACCTGGTCCATGATCAAGTGGTGTCATCTTCATCCGGGCGATGAGAGGTGTATACCGAAACCCAAAGACGAGGGTTAGATTTGAGCCGGTTTGGATGGGCCATTCTTCATTGGTTAAACGATCTTGTCCATCCAATGAGGGGCTGGAAGGAGGTTCTTCGATGCGGTATGCGATCGTGCTGGTGTTGTTGGTGATTTTAAGCGCACCTGGCTGGGCTGAAACGGCGGTCATCGACACCGGAGAAGTCTACGCCTACGGACATCAATTGATCGCCCCCTACACCCTGGAGCGAACCGAGACCCGTATCACGATCAACGGCATCCAGGTTTGTCCGAGCGTGCATGAACCGGATGAACAAGACCGGAGCCATTCATCAACGCCGGCAAAATTAACACCTCGAGGTGAGGTTGAACAACAGCTGCGCGAGAGGGAGGCCAAATTGTGGAAAGAAGGACGATCGCTCGAGGAGATCACCCCTGCGGTAGTCAAAATGGCGCTTGAATACGCGTTGGTTGACACGATCACGGATGTGAGGGAGGCGTCCTTCTTTATCTGGTTCACGGATGACAAGGATTCAGACAAGCGCGAAGCGCAGAAGTTCTTGGTCGGACCGCCGAGCCCAAAACCCTCACTTGCCAGCATGTTGAATGAGGAATTCAAGTTGTGGACTCAGTCCCTGAATAAGGGTTGCTTGGTGATCCAGTCATCGAATGTGCGCCAGTCTGTCTTAGGCAACACCGCGACTGCACAAGCCGTTCGCGACGAGATCGTTGTCGCCCGTTCCATGACGGTTGCTGTTATTGAAGCCACATGGGCGAGCGAAAAACACTACCTGTGGGTTTCCAGCGCCAAGGAGTTCGCCAAGCCGCTTCCGCTGGAGCTGGCGCGAGGGGGAAATTAGCGATGCGATCTCTACTCTTCGGCAATCTCCTCATGCTATTGACTTCCGCCGGTGTCATGGCGGCCTGTGAAACTTCCACTTCAAACACCGCTGCGGTGATCGAGCCCTACATGTTTGCACTTGGACCGGGCCGGGGAGCGTTTGTTGTCTCTGCCAACAAGCAAAAATACGAAGTAACTGAGTATTATGAGGATAATGGCGACATTTCTAATGGCTGCGGTGTGAATGAATGGGTCGATATTCTCTCCCTATGATATCCGGCATCTACTTTGCCAGATTTCAATCTGAAAACAATAATAGCAAGTGCAAACTTGTTGTTTTGAAATAGAGGTGGATCATGCGTGCCGTAATTCTTTTACTTACTTTGTTTATCCTGGCTTTCAGGGTAGAGGCATGTGATAAAGAAGAAACGCCGCCGGACGGGTGGGCAATAGGTATTGTCCAAGAAATCTATCCGCCTGATTTGATAGAAGATGTTAGTACGAGCTACAATTTGCTCGTTCTTGATTCGTTCTTGATTCTTCGGAGGAGCTTTCTGAGATTATCAAGTTCTGGACTACAGGTGGTCCGATCTCAGATGACCTAATTTCGCACGGCGAAGTGACGACCATTGGTTTCTCCTATGGCACCGTAGCTATGGCAAGAAACCAGACATGCTCATTGGTCTATTCTCTTCTTGGATGTTGGGCGAGTTCAAAGAAAAGTTCAGAGATATTCGGAGGTAAATAGATATGAAGAAGCCTTCTTTATGCGCTGTGATGTTCGTATCTCCTATTACAGTTACACTCAATAGGCCCTCGCCTTCCGCCAAGCCGGATTGAATCTGTCTGATTCTTTGTTTGCAATCCGCTTTTCTTCTCTTTCTTTTCCAGACTGTCCGTGCACAAATACACTCAGGGCTAGTAAACGCCGAAGGAGGCAACCTTGCCGGCTCTCAAGAAATCCCCAAAGGATCGGGTACTTATCGGAGTGATCCATCTCCCCGCCTTGCCCGGCGCGCCGGAATCGCGGCACCCCATCGCGAAGATTACCGATCATGCCGTGACAGAGGCGGAAATGCTGCTCGGTGAGTCTTTTGACGGGCTTATTGTTGAGAACTATGGCGACGCCCCCTTCTACCCGGCTGACGTTCCACCGATCACAACCGCCTCGATGGCCCGTATCGTTCACGCCATCAGAAAGCTTGGGGATTTTCTACTCGGCGTGAATGTCCTGAGAAACGATGCCACGGCGGCACTGTCGATCGCGGAGGCTTGCGGCGCCGATTTTATCCGCATCAATATCCATACCGGCGCTTTCACAACGGACCAGGGAATTATCGAGGGGCGGGCGCATGAAACGATGCGTCTCCGCAAACATCTCAACTCATCAGTTGAGATCTGGACCGATCTTTTGTGCAAGCATGCCAGCCCCCTCGCGCCGGTGAGCCTGGAAGACGCGGCGCACGATCTTGTCACCCGCGGCCAAGCCGATCGGTTGATCATTACAGGATCCCGCACCGGCATCCCCGCCTCGGCTGAGGATCTAGACGACCTCCTCGAGATGGGCCTGGATCGCGATATCTACGTCGGGAGCGGCGTTAAAGCAGAAAATCTTGGACAATTTACGAAAGCGGCCGGTGTGATCATCGGCAGCGCCATCCGCCGTGGTGGGGTGGCCGGCGCGCCCCTCGATATCAAACGGATCCGGCAATTTGTTTCCGCCTGGAAATCAATCGACAAAGGCTGATCTAATAGAACTTCATCGCTAAAACAGAGGGTGCCGTGGACTATCCAACCGACAATCATCTCCCTGAAGATCCCATCGATGCCAAAGAGAAAGAGGATGAGGAAACCAGAAGGAAGGTCGGGGAATATCTTCTGGCGAATCTCGACACTGAAGTCTCCCGCACCATCCCCACATTCGGCGGATCCGATATCACTCCCCAACCGGTACGGGAATGCCTGAAGACTTTTGTAGAACTCACCATCCGCTACGCCCGCTTGGAACGCCTCTTTCAAGGCGACGTTATCTTCACGCTTCCGGCTCACACGCGGATCATCGAGGACAATCTGACCGGCGATCCCCTCACCGACGGGCGGCTCCTGGCAGAGGAAGAACGCCGCACATTGGAACTCGGTTCCGCTCCACTCGACGATTTCGAGGAGATCCTGGATGAAAAGGGGATCAAGATCTTTCCCGTCGCCTCCCCCTTCACCGCCGCCGGCGTTCTCTTCGGCGAAGAGACCGGTCCGGCGATTCTGTTGACCCATCCGCCGCATAGCTTTGAAGGACGGATGGCCCTGGCGCACGCCTATGGGCACTTCATCGCCGATATCAATCCGTATAAAAATCGCTTCTGTCTGTTGGGATCCAAACTGCAGGAATCCCCGGAGGAAGAGCGGGCCGAGTCTTTCGCCCGCCACTTTCTCATGCCCTTGGAGGCGATTCCGCTGGATATCGATCCCGAGGGTGAAGAGGTCGACGCCTTTGCCCATGCCTATGAAGTCCCCGCGGGAGTGGCCCGGCTTCAGGGCCTGCAACATGCCGATCCCGAAGCGTTATGGCAATTTCCCCGCCGGGAGATATTGCCGGAGGATCCAAACTGGAAGCCGTCCATGCCGATGCGGTATCTAAATTTTGTCCTGGCGGCTTATCACAGAAAGCTGCTGCAGCCCGAGGGGATGCAAGTCCTGCTCAAGGCCTCTTTGGAACAGGTCGAAGAGCTCCTTCGATGGGTGCGGCAGGAGCAAAAGGGGCGGTAATTTGTACTATCCGGCCCACCGTTAAACCAACCTGAAAAAGTCACCTTTTCGCATTTATCGTAGAAACCGGCTGACGATCTTTTTCAATGGCGCGAACAGCCCCCCCCACTTCTTATCAACGGGAAGCCACCGATCGACCATCTCACCAATCTGCCGGCATATTCGGCGATTGGAGATGTCGGCGCCGGGGTGATTGAGATGATCGGCATAGGTCAGCAAAACCTTCGAGATAAGGCCAAGCCGGTCATCGGTGAGTTCCATTTCCAAGGGATGCAATCCTTTACGGTCCAGGATCGCATCCTCCAGTGCATCCGCCATCTCATGTAGAATCCGCGAATCTTCGGGATCAAAAATGCGACGCTCCATATACCGTAACGCTTCCCGCAGGATTTCCAGTTCCTCGCCTTCCAATTTGATGCGTCGTGGCATTGATTCATCCCCTTGAACACTTCTCTTATATTATGGCTTACATTTTCCTCAGGCAAAGGCATACCATTTGTTGACAAGACGCCTCCCTATTGTTCTCCTAGCGAGAAGATTGATATCACCTAGCCGCACACCCCTTCGCCTAGGAAAGGCGATGTGGTGACATACGGATATGGCGCGGCATCAGCATCTGCGCGTGTGAGATGCGCCGATGGAACGGAGCATTTCGCGACGACATCAAAGGCAGGTTGGTGTAGGTCTCACGGATATCCGGCACATCCCTCTTTCTCCAAGAGCGGATGCCGGAAGGGATTGAGCCCACCAATCTGATTAGGTATGACGGCTAGGGTTGATTCCCAACACTGGGCCTGGTCCCAGGCTGCGCCCATTTCATGGGCTCGGCTCCTTCCTGCCTCATCAAAAGTTGAGATCCCCGCCGCACCTGTCGATCACCGTAGGGTGACCGACCTCTGCTTCCATCTGGCAAAGGATTTGCCACTCACACCCTGCAAAGAAGGCCCTATTTTAGGACCGCAGGGCTGGATGGATCCCGACCCGCCATTTGATGCCGTCGCCGGACACATTGTCCAACAAAGAGTTACAAGCCTCGACCAAATCCATTGCAGGCATGGATGCACTTTGCCCGGTCCCCTCCCGGCCGGTGGATTTGACGCATGGGAGGCCGCGCATGGATGGCGTAACTCTTTGTACCACAGACAATTAAAACTCGACGACCAAATGATTTCACCTGCACTTCTGGCTCTTCCCTTGCAGGTAGATACTCCGGTTCGCCGAGCATCATCAAAGGGGAGAACAGATGTCTGGACATCATCCGTGGTTGAAGCTTCGTAGTTTAGGGCATCTTGTGGCCATCCTATTCCTGCTGCTCCCTGTGGCGGGAGAGGCCACGCTGCATGTCGTGTCTGGGCTGGAGTCGCCCTCCAGCTATAATTTTTTCATAAATGGGAGTTCGGAGGAAAGCGGTATCTATAGCGAGGATGGCCTGATCGCCGTGATGACAAAGACGGGAAGCGGCCATGTCGAGATCGTCCCGGAAGGCCAAAACCCAGAGATGGGCGGCGGAATGCCGCCTTCGCCGGGTGGCGGTATTGCCATTGCGCCCCACCTGGTCGGAATCAGTCCGAATCCGGTGGGCGGAACCAGCGCCCTTATGCTGGAAATGCCGAGCCCGGATCGGGTGACCGTCGAGGTTTTCGATGTCCGGGGCCGCCGAGTGGGAGTTCTATGGGATGGTGATTTGCCGGCCGGGCCCTCTCGTGTTCCCTGGTCCAATGCGGCCTTTGCCAACCCTCTTCCTGCCGGGGCGTACTGGGTGCGCGCCTCAGCCTCCGGCGGCGTAACCCCCGGAAAGAAAGTGATCGTATTGCAGTAAATCGAGCGGTTTGAGGATAACAGAACGGCGGATGCGGAGCGCTCGAAAGGCGCCCACCCATCCGCCGTTTCTTCTTTGCCTTCAACACACCTCGACACACGATTCTTCCGCGCGCGATCCTCGTTCGGCGATAAGGTTTAGAAAGTGCCCTCGCCGCGGAACTGGTCGTCGCGCTGACTGAAGAGCACATTGAATGTCGTCAGCGTCCCGTAAATCCGTGTGATGTATTGCTGAAGCTCCACCTTTTCAATATCCGACATGACTTTATTGCTATTGATCTTCTGCTCCAACACGCGAAGCCGGTCCCGCAGCATAACGATTTTGTGAAAGAAGACATCCATGGGGATGACCTTCTCCTGCAAATCGGATTTGCCGGGCCTCAGAATGACCTCTCCGCCTTCCCATTTTCCCGCCAGGGCGACGGAGATCTCTTCATCACCGCGGGCGGCCCGGGCTACAATGTCTTTGAGCTGATCAATGGTGAGGTTCATCACCGTATTCTCTGCCGGAGCTTCTTGTGTGTTGTATGTATCCATGCTCCCATCCTCGTTCAAGCATGTACCGGCCGTCTAGTTCCCCATGGGGAATTTAATCCCGCCGGAAATGAAGAGATAATCGGCCCCGCCGTTCACGTTGTAGCCGAGGCGGGCGACCGGAGTTATGCCCTCACCCTTGCCGAATTCAGCGCCGGCGCCGATATCAAAGCCGAACTCCAAGCCGCTCTCACTGAGGTCGCCAAAGAAAGTGCTACAGCCGGGGCAATCCCAAGAGGCATCCCAGTAATGGAATCCGAGGCCGGCGAATGTATAAGGAAGAAAGGATGCGCCGCCGACAAAGTCGTAGCGGAGGTTGCACATAATCCCGAAATCCATCCAGGACCATTCCACACCGCCGCCGAAATCTTCACTCTTTGTCCAGAAATCGGCTTGAAGCTCGAGACCGAGTTCCGGTGTGAGTTGACCGAGATCGGCGCCGCCGCTGAAGAGGATGGCCCCGCCGACATCACCTTCGATATCCGCATAGCCAAGCCTGGCCTCGATGCCCTTAAGGCCGATTTCGCCCGCAAAGCCGGTCCCGGCGCAGAGCAGCATCCCAACCAGCACGACCGATGTAACTCCAAGTATACTCTTCACGAAAACCTCCTTGAGTTGCGCCGCTGAAATTCGCGGACGGTAATGCCCCCATTAAGTCCTGCCATCAACCGCAGGAGTCGATTCGTTCTGAAGCTAGCCGATCCCGGCGACAAAGTCACGCGGGATAAGGCATGGCGTTAATGATCCTGCCCCTCGCCTCGAGACGAGCCTATGTGCCGGGACCATGACACTCTCCTGGTGATGGAACCGCAGGGAGGACTCGCTGCCACCCTTCAGCTATAATGAGGCATGGCGGGACACCATGAACATGAGGCCTCCTCAATTTCGGGGATGATGAATCCGCCGCATCCACCGGGCGGCACGGCGCCGACCGGCGGTCAGGCGAAGAATTCGTATGCTATCTTCTTTCATTTCATTCTGCTGATCGTTGGGCTTCTTCTGTTCATCCCTCCAGAGGCTCTGCTCGCGGAGGATCCGGGCTCCACCGGCCTGCTCATCGATGTGGGCCGGCCCGACAGAATGACACTCGATGGCGACCTGCTGGAATATGCGGTTTACGCCCCGGCCATTCGATGGCGCGGATGCGATCTGAAGACCGTGGAGCTTGTGGGAACCGGTGAATGGGGCGTCCGAGGAAAACTGATCCGGGTCGAGATGGCTCTAATCCCGGGAAGGTACAGAATCGGTGTTGAGCTCTGGGGCCTTGGCGAGAACCCGACACCCATCGACCTTATCATTAACGGGCTTGAATCCGAACAAAGGGTTTCACTGAAACCCGATGCCCCTCTTTGGCTGGAAGGAGAAGCCCATCTCACTAAAAGTCCCCTTGAAATATTGGTCAAACCCGATGTCGGCTACCGGGCGATTCTCTCCCGAATTTCCGTCCGGACCCTCGATGAGCCGTCGCCGATTGAATTCAACCGGCTGCCCCCGGAAAAGCCTCAAATCCCCACCGGCCTCATGGTCGCTCCCGGCTATACCTGCCAGGAAAATATCCCATTAGAGACGCTCCGCCTGGTTTGCGATCAATTCGTTCTATATCAGTTATCCAATGGGTTGTATCAATTTGGTGCAACCAAGTGGTGGGAAGCCGGATTTATTGTCAGAGCCCTCCTTGCCGGTCACAAACTGCTTGAGGATGAACGCTATCTGAAAGCCGCGTTGCGCACGATGGATCTCTTTGTCGCGGAACAGGAGGAGGACGGCGGATGGTGCTCCACCGTAAATGCTGAACCGAAAAACGACACGGGAAACCCGCCCTGCCGATCACGCAATCTGGCCGATCTGGGGTCCATCACCCCCTGTCTTTCTATGGCCGCCCCTTTTCTTCCTGATACCGAGCGGAAGCGATATTTGGAAGCGCACCGGCGTTACATCGAGAACTTTGTCCACAGGCATTTATTGCCGGATGGTGGATATCCCAACAGCCTCTATGCCGGCATTGAACACCGTTCCCCCTACAGCATCGCCGTCGCGACAACCATCCTCAGTCTCACCACTTTCTATCTGGCGGATGGATCCCCCGGTGCCCTTCATCAAGCTGAGGACGCCGGCCGTTTTCTCATCGACAACTGGACGGAGGCCGGGCCTTGCCGCTTTCATCCTCACGACGAGGATGAGCCCAGGGTGTGGCCGGTTCTGGATTTTCATAACCTCTACTATATCTTCGAAGGATTGCTCTGCCTCTATGATGTAACGGAAGATGTGACGCTCAAAGAAGGAATCCAGAAGATATTGGGAGCCTACCTCTACGGATCCGAGGGTCTCTTTGCGAAGCTGGCCCCTCAACAATGGCTTCCCCCCACAACAGAGAAGGGCGGCACCAAGTCGATCGGAATGCTGGGTCTTCTTATGGCGATGCGGCGTATTCTGGGACCTGAAGAAAGACTCGACCGTCTCCTCGCGGATGGATCGTACCGGCTGTTTAACATAGAAACTCAAAAAGCATTCGGCGTGCTGTTGAATCCTTATACAAGAAGAAACTGGGCTTCTCTGGTCCCTTCAAGTTTCGCAGGATTGGCCGCCGCCGAGTTTCTGCGACCCGGCG
>JAHJDP010000031.1 GCA_018831195.1 Candidatus Eisenbacteria bacterium
ACACGACGCTGCCGATACACGGACGCCACCAGATCCATGAAGGAAAAGAAGTCGTCGCGTTTCCGGCTTGTCGTACAGCGTCCGATAACCCTTCCCGTACCGATATTAAAGCAGCCAAACAGGCAGCGTGTTCCGTTGCGCCTATATTCAAACTCGAATCTTGCGTCCCTTTGTGCTTGCGCCGGCTGAAGATCTCGAGCACGCGATAAGGCCTGCATGCCGGTCTTCTCATCAATGCACAGCACCGGCTCTCCGTTGGGACGCCGCACATACAGTCTTACAATCGCCCACATCTTCTTCTCATAATCCGGGTCATTGCTGTGACACCACATCTTGACCCGGTGTGGCTTGATCTCCGCTTCATCCAGGACCGCTCCCAACGTCGTGGTACTGATCTCGCGCACAAGATCAGCTGAAATTAGAGCTTCCCTCAGAGTTTCATGGGTCCAAATTGTACGATCGATTCCGAACTCCCGGGGAGAGCGACAGGCGGTAGCAATCACCTGATGACGCTCCGGAGTAGAAATAGTCTTTGGACGACCGCACCTCTCATAATCCTGCAGCCCCTCTACGCCGTCCTGCTCGAAGCGGTATAACCATTCGCCGACCCGTGTTCTGTTCGTTCCGAGTTGCCGCGCGATCGACGATTTGCTCTCACCACTCGCCGCCAATAACACAATTCGCGCTCGTCTGTATAGTCGGGCCTCACCACATTGGTGCCGGATCATCGCTTCCAGTTCTTCTCGGGCTTTCCGTGTGAGTCGCAGTGCCATGGATTTCCCTCCCAAGGCACCTTATACCACAATTCGTTAGACTGTACCAATACTTTCAGGGCGTTGCACTAGTATGGAATGGGTGCCTTACGCGGCAATTATGCGGGTTGCATGCGGGCAGGCCCTTGACAAGCAGGAGCTATCATGACTACGATTCGCCACATGGCGAAATAACCACAAGAGGAGACCCCCATGCGTGAGTTTACCGACGTCGCGAAGGCGCTATCCGATCCCAACCGCGTGCGCATCCTGCTGGCGCTCAAGGGCCGGGAGCTTTGTGTCTGCCAACTTGTCGATCTGCTCGGTCTGGCCGCCTCAACGGTATCCAAGCACATGAGCGTGCTGCGCCAGGCTTATCTCGTGGAGTACCGCAAAGAGGGCCGCTGGGCCTATTACCGGCGGACCGGGCGCGGCGGACCTAAGCGGGCGCAGACGGCGCTTCGTTGGCTGGATGCGTCCGTTGTCGGAGAATCGATCGTCGCGAAGGACGCCAAGCGCCTTCAAGTGATATTGAAAAGACCGGTAGAGGACCTATGCAAGATCACAAATCAAAGCTGAGAGTGCTCTTTCTCTGCACCGGCAACTCGTGCCGCAGCCAGATGGCGGAGGGTTGGGCGCGCGCCCTCAAGGGTGACACGCTGGATCCCTATTCCGCGGGAACCAAGATCCACGGTCTGAATCCCAACGCCGTGAAGGTCATGGCCGAGGCCGGTGTGGATATTTCAAAGCATCACTCCAAGCACGTTGATGAGTACAAATGTATAATCTTTGATTACGTCATAACCGTTTGCGACAACGCCCGCGAGACATGTCCGATTCTTCCCGGATCCGGGAGCACGATTCACCGCGGCTTTGATGATCCCCCCGCTCTCGCCGGAACCGCTTCGACCGAGGAGGAGGCACTATCCCACTACCGCCGGGTGCGGGATGAGATTCGAGCTTTCGTGGAGACACTCCCCGATGCTCTATTGATTGAGGAGGATTGAACCATGGCCGGCGACGCCTGCATCACAAAGGAACCGAAAGGGCTTGGGAGTTTCGAGCGTTACCTGACCGTCTGGGTGCTGCTCTGCATCGCCGGAGGGATCCTCTTAGGCAAAGTCGCGCCGGGAATCGCGCGGACCCTTGACGGATTGGCGATTCGCGTCGACGGGGCGCCGATTGTCTCCATCCCAATCGCTATTTGTCTCTTCTTTATGATGTATCCCATCATGGTAAAGATTGATTTCGCCGATGTGCTCAAAGCGGGACAAAGCATCAAGCCCGTGGGGCTGACCCTCTTTATCAATTGGGCCGTCAAACCTTTCACAATGTACGCCATCAGTCTTTTCTTCCTCGGAGTTCTCTTTCTGAAATTCATCGGCCCCGAAGCGGTGGATCAGGTGAAGATGCCGCTTGGGCTCGACCTTCCGGTGGGAGAAACCTACGGAGCGGGAATCGTGATTTTGAGGGACGGCATCAAGATGCTCGAGGTGCCTCTCTGGCGAAGCTACCTCGCGGGTTGCATCCTACTCGGGATCGCCCCCTGCACGGCCATGGTCCTGGTCTGGGGCTATCTCGCGCGCGGGAATGACGGGCATACGCTGGTGATGGTCGCCATCAACTCACTCACCATGCTCTTTCTCTATGGCCCGCTCGGCGGATTCCTGCTCGGCGTTGGCAAACTGCCCGTCCCCTGGCAGGCGTTGCTACTGTCAATATCCGTCTATGTGGCGCTGCCACTGATCGCGGGCTATCTCACCCGCCGATGGATCGTGACCGTGAGAGGAGACACCTGGTTTCGAGAGAAGTTTTTGCATCTTTTGACACCGGTGACGATCAGCGCATTGCTCCTCACGCTTGTGCTTCTCTTTTCTTTCAAGGGGGAGGTCATTCTCTCGAATCCGCTGACGATCCTTTGGATCGCCGTGCCCCTTTTTGTCCAAACGCTACTCATCTTCGGACTGGCTTATGAGCTTGCCCGCCGGCTCCATCTCCCCTACCGGGACGCCGCTCCATCAGCCATGATCGGCGCCTCCAACCACTTCGAGGTCGCCATCGCCACGGCGGTGATGCTCTTCGGGCTCTCCTCCGGAGCCGCTTTGGCGACGGTCGTGGGGGTTCTCATTGAAGTTCCCGTGATGCTGATGCTCGTTCGCTTCTGCCTCCGAACGCAGGGGGCGTTTCGAGCGGAATGAAGTTTACGGTGTCAGCGGCCTGGCGGATCTGCCAATTGGGTATTCAGTCGTCGCGCAGCCGGTCAAATCTCCAGGGGGCTCTGCCGAGAGTTAATACCCCGTAATGTCCAAAAACTCGATCGAAGTCCAAATTCCTCTCCAGATACCCATTCCGTCTATCAACTCAGCTGATTTGTCGTCGAATTAAGCCCATTTTCTGGATAGGCAACGGTTTGAATCGACCGATTTGACTTATTGGACGTATTTATCCCAGCGTTTATAAGTGAAAGATTTGGTGTCCGCAGTCCTGATCCCGATCAAGCGGCATCGCGGTAGTAGTATTTCAAGATGCCACCGAGTCTCTCGCGGCAGCGCACCTTTCCCATCCGTCTGTTGAGCGATTCGGGTGGGTCGATCAGTCGGTTGTCGAGACCCTGATGATTTCGTTCGCGGTGATAATGTTCGAGGAATTGCTTTACGGCTCGGCGGACGGAGCCCTCGCCGAAGAAGATCAATTGATACAGGCATTCCTCTTTGAGGCTGCGCATGAAACGTTCGATATAGGCATTCAGGTTCGGTGATTGCGGTGGGAGCCGCACGGGTTTGACTTGGGTTTTTCTTAACATTGAGCGGAAGGAATCGCAGAACTTCGTATCGCGATCCATGATGAGATCGTTCGGACCGGGGAGGAATCCGTCATCGGGATCGGTGAGATTTCTTCCGACCTGCTTGATCCATCCTTCATGAGGGTTTGTTGTGCAGCCGGCGAAATGAACACGGCGTGTGGAAAGCTCGATGGCGAAGAGAAGATAGTATGTGACGAGACCGCCCTTGGTCCAAACTTCGATCGTCGTGAAGTCAATGGCGGCGAGGACTTCCCAATGAGCTTTGAGAAAGGTCGCCCAGGTCATTTGGCGTTTGCGTTCAGGGGCTGGATCGATGCCGTGTTCTTTGAGAATATTGCCGATCGTTGTATCGCCGATCAGGTAACCCAAGTTTTCCAAAACGCCTTGAATGCGATCGCATCCCCATGTTGGATTCTCGCGGGCTATGCGAAGAATCAGGTCGACCACTATTTTTATAATCCGAGGCCGACCATGCGATTGTCGGCAATCGACATAATCCCATTTCCGCGCGATCAGCATGCGATGCCAGCGCAGAATCGTATCCGGCGAGAAGGCGGCGCCGATCTCTTTGAGTATTTTACGGCCGAGCGCTTTGCCTTTAACGGCGAGGCGCCGCCGCTGGTTGTCGTTGAGTTTGATCCGGCGCTTGCCGTGCGCTTCTTTGAGCACCTGATTTTCAGCGCGCAGATAATCGATCACGGCTTGCTGCTCGCGATTAACCCATCCGGCAAAGGCGGCCAGGAGAAGATGCCAAGGCTGTAAGATGAATTCCACCGATCTCTCCATCCGTCATTTTTCGACGGCAAAATCGGCCAGGATGGGAGAGAGGGGGTGGGGTTGTCAATGGGGTGATGGGCCGGAAAGGGGAGGGATGGGGTGGGGAGCCTCGGCGACAATGGGAGGAGACCTCAATGTGGGTGGGCTCAGATTCGTCGTCCCGGGGCAACAGGACTTTATAACTTATTAATAGACAGAAGGATAAGGAAGCTAGAATCCTTGAAAAGATTTGACTTGACTGTCGATCATACTCGAATAATTATTCGAGTATGATTTCAAACGAATACAGGCTCAGCTATCACGAATGCCGGGACCTGCTTGCCAAGAGGCTTAGCGAACCGGCACCTGGACGCATCCAATTACTGTCCGGACCCCGCCAGGTGGGTAAGACAACTTTGCTCCTCGAGTTGGCCGAGGGCTTAGAGGGACAAACTGTTTATGCAGCGGCGGATGCTCCAGAGGCGGCGCTCCCAGGGTTTTGGGAGAGAATGTTCGTGAAAGCAGAAGAGATTGCGGCTGATCAAGAGAAAGCGGTCATCTTTCTTGACGAAGCACATTTGCTTCAGGATTGGGCAGCCAAATTAAAGAGTTACTTTGACCGTTACCGGCGAAAGAAAACACCCATACATATTGTTGCCACAGGTTCTTCAGCTCTAAGGTTGTTTTCCGGTTCCCGTGAGACGCTTGCTGGCCGATTTGAGCGTTTAACATTAACCCATTGGTCTGCATCTTCGTTTAGCCAGGTTCTCGATATTGAAGAAATTGAGGCCGCCGAATTCGTCGTGAGGAAGGGATCTTATCCAGGTGCTTATCAGTATCGAGATGATTTGGCTCGATGGTCGGCATATGTCAGAGATGCGATTCTCGAACCGGCAATAGGACGCGATATTCTCGCTCTATCATCGATCCGTAGACCCGCACTGCTCCGACAAGTTTTCGGTATTGCAGCGTCCTCGCCAACGCAAATTTTATCTCTTCAGAAAATCCAGGGGCAACTACAGGATCGGGGGGCGCTCGAGACGATTGCCAATTATCTCCGGTTGTTGGAAGAGGCGTATTTAGTCGCGCCGGTAATGAAATATGCTGAGAGGGAGACACGGCGCCGTTCATCACCACCCAAGCTGGTGGTTCTTAATAATGCGTTAGTCGCGATTGCTGATTCGGACGGGGCGAGTGAAATTGATAAGGATCCGCGACGTCTCGGAACTTGGATTGAAAATGCTTGTCTTGCTCATGCCTGGAATGCCGGCCAGAGACTCTATTACTGGCGTGAGGAGCCGCTCGAGGCCGACGGTATTATCGAAGGAAGTTGGGGCAAATGGGCTATTGAGGTAAAATCGGGCAAGTACCAGATAGCTGATCTTAAAGGTCTCTTGGAGTTTGTGCGCCGCCATCCAAAGTTTCGACCGTTGGTCATCTGCGTGAAAGAAAATGTAAACGCTGCTAAAAGAGCCGGGATCGACTCCATAACATGGCAAGAGTTTCTACTTAAGGGACCGCCAGGATTATCCGCATAACAGAGCAAAAGGTCCGGATCCGACCAAACTAATGAGTAACGTTAGATTGGTCAGAATTCAGTCAATTCGCTATAAGTCCCGCCGAGCATCCTCCGCTTCGAATCACGAGCTCTTGCGCCGGTTGACTATTACTTCGCCCCGCAGTCCTTATGGGATTGTCTGATGTGCTACCCCAAAATCCAAGGGTGGAGCTGATCTTAGCTGTACACCCCTGGATTTCCTGCGCGGACTGGCCCGTACTCCGCGAAAACTCCATCCGCGAAGATAATGGCGCAGCGGAAGGTGCTGATCCGGATCCCTGGATCCGGCCGCCTCCATAGCGGATCCGCCGATTAATGTAAATGTTCCTATTTCCAGGATCGTGCAGGATGCTGCCTGATCGGGATTTCCGGTTGGGTTCGGGGGAGAGGTATGTCTGGGGAGATCGATCGGAGGGTATTATTGTGCAGGGAAGACGCCATCATGGACCGGATGAGTGGGGATTCGCAGGGGGGACAGGTCAGGAAAGGCTCTCAGAGCAGTCTTTTCAATACTTTCGAGACCGGTTATCATTCTGGTGGCTGCTGCGCGAGGGCGGGCTGGGGTAAAAAGGGGCGTTGGAATTTCCTATTGGCCAACCTGTTTTTGAATGGGTATTTCAGATTCTGTACACTTTTCCTGGAAACATTGAGCAGGTAAGCAATTTCTTTTGTTGTCTTTGCTTCGTATAGACAGCTTGACAATATTCTGAATCTTAGGCCGAATAAAAACGTATCCAGCCTGAATAGTTTTCTTTGGACAAGTAATCTTTTGAATGCCATGCGGTAATCCGCTAATTCAATAACTCTGGGATCGTAAATTCTAGACAGTCGGCAGGTTCGGAATCCACCATGTTGCCGGAGCGATTAGCAAAGGATAGCCGGCGTTTGTGAGCCGCTTGAATCCCTTTGCCTTTTCGACAAGCTGCACTGCAGGGACGCTCAACGCCGCCTGATAACGCTTTAAGTTTAATGATGGCGAGTCATCCCCAAATTTCGTCTCAATTAAAAGAAATGGTTTGCGGTTTTCAGATAGGAGAAAGTCTACTTCGCGGCCCTCTTTGGTTCGAATGAAATGCAATCCAAAGTCCCCGTATCCCATGTCATTCCAATTGGAAATAGCGCGATGCAACTCAAGAGCAACCATATTCTCAAACTTCGCCGCCTCGTCTTCAATTTGAGCATAGTTGAAGAGATAAGATTTTCGGTCTTTGTGGATTGCGCGTGTTATCTGGTTTGTCCAAGGGGTTATGGTAAAAGTCAGATAGAAGCGCTCCAAAATGGCGAGCCAATTCTTTACCGTGTTATACGAGACCTTTAGATCTGTCACGAGGCTCGGAATTGATAAGGACGATCCCACCTTTGACGGCAACAAGGAGAAAAGGATTTCCAAATCTTCAATGTTTCTGATATCTGTCAGATCCCGGATATCCTCCCGGATCAATTGCCTGTGATAAGTGTTTGTCCAGCGGCGGTATGTCGTCATCTTTGCCGCCAAATAGGGTTCCGGGAAGCCGCTGTAGGCGGCCAGCCGCTTCCATGTTGAATCAAAGGATGATGGATGGCTTTCACAGACCTGGACAGGATTCTTTCTGAATTGAGCCAGTGTTCTATTCTGGCTGTGTAGCTCTGCAAGGGTGAGGGGCCACAGATGAAACAGGTAGTATCGACCTGCGAGCGAGTCGCCCCCCCTCTGGTAGAGATCCAGCCGGCCGCTTCCCGAAACGAGGAAAAGATATTCATCATTGAATTTGTCGTATGCGCCCTTGAGATAGTTTTTCCAATCTTTGTATTTATGGATTTCGTCGAGAAGGATGAGGGGCTTCGAGTCATCACTCCGAACGATATTTTGGAAGAAGAAAGGATCCTCAATGAGTTTTTGCTTGTCGGTTAGGATGTCCCAGTTGAAATAAATGCTGTTCGTAAACCTCTCAGCGATCAGTTGTGCCAAGGTGGTTTTCCCGCATTGTCGTGGACCGGCGAGAAAGACCAGGCTCTTCTCAGCGGAAAGCTCATCCCAGATACGGCTATAAGGCTCTCGTCTAAGCATGTGACAATAATGCAATGCACTGAAAAATAGTCAAGTCTATATTTCAGTAGTGTGAAAAATGGGCGCGTCCATTTTTCAATGGACTGAAAAATAGACAGCTTTCGAAATATTATTAAAAGCTAGTCTTATATAGAATTAATCCTACTTGATTCGCACGTCTCCTCCCAGTACTGCCATTTGGGCACCCCATATCCGGTGCCCAGATCGTCGGGCTCCAGGCCCAAGGTGTTGATGTGGGATGCGGTGGGAGAAGGTCCTCCACGCCCCAGGATCGTCGATCGAGAAATCCTCTGACGATGGCGTGGATTTACATTCCGGCAAACCCATACCCGCAAGCGCGGGAATTATAGCTGTCTTTCCTGAAGCTCTCCATCGGTCGCAATCTCCACCTTCGTTGCGGCACCAAACCTGCATTTTCACCAGCCCATGCATGTTGACGCGCTCGCGGGCCTGATGAAGGTGATGGTGATCTGTATCCCTGGGTCCGGCCGCCTCCGTAGGGAACCCACCTGATTAACGCCGATGTGCCTCTTTCCAGGTTCTTGCTGGATGCTGGCCTTACCGGGATTTCCGGTCGAGTTCGGGGAAGAGGTCTGCTCGGAAAGATGGTCGGAGGGCGTATTGTGTAAGGAAGACAGCCCTGGCGGAGCGTTTGAGATGGGGTTTGTGGCGGGGACGGATCAGGGAAGGCTTACAAGGCGAGCTATCCGGCACCTTCGAGATCGGGTATCATCCTCTTGGTGGCTGGCGGGGGACAGCTCGGGCGTGAGGGGTGTTGAATGCTTATTGGCGAGATCGTCCGCGGCACTTTTGTCAACTTAGGTTGCAGCCAGCAGACAGAGTTTGTTCAACTTGCAGACCAGACCCGGAGGATGGCCAAGGTGCGAAAGAAATGGTGACTACAAGGCTCCCAGCACCTTCTGACAAGCCATCAACGGGTCTGAAAAAACGCCGGGGCCACCCTCTCAACAACGTCGCCAGAGAATTCCAGGAACACTCGTTTGTTCTCCAACCGAATCAGGGCGCGGCGGGCACCGTTCTCCATCGCAAACTTCAGCAGCCCCCTTGGGTCTCCCTAGTCCTCGACTCTTCCATCTCCAGTAGAGCCGGAATCCCCGGCGATGCCACCGGATGACGGTTTCCGCTTCAACGAGCACTAGCGCCTTGCGCCAGTCGTTCCAGAAGCCCAAGGCTTCCGGATTTTTCAGGTGGCAATAGTATCAGCCGGCGGTTCCTCCCCCAAATCCGGAAGCAAACTTCGATACAAACTCTCCAGCTCTTCAGTGCTCTCGGCTGGATGCAGGGATTTGTTCTCAACGACGCCGATCTTGAACGAAGCCGCCGCACAATCCTTCCCCGCGCAGACCGTTGCATCCGCGCGGCGGATGCATTCCCGCTCCCAGCGCCGATAACGCCATCGGCCGAACAGCGAACGATCCTGCTTCAACTCAGACCCGAGCAACGAATGTACAAGTATAGGATCCGGCAACCGTTTGACAACGCGGTTTCCCAGCAGGCCGGCCTGGTGCCCGTGGGTGTGTATCATCTCCGGCTGAAGCTGCGCCAGCAATCGAACAAGAAGCACTCCCGCCCAGATGCCGCGGAACGGGTGGGCGCCGCCGCTGAGTTCCTTCATCCGAAAAAGCCGGTAGCCGCCCGATCGCGCCCGGGCCCACAGCGCGCTATCAGCATCACGATCCCCACCCGCGACCAGAACAATCTCGTGACCTCTTCCGTGCAGCTCCTCGCAGGTTTTCACGACCCGCTCCGCCGCCGCGCACGTCTCGAGATCTTTAACAATATGGCAGATCTTCACGGGCGATCCGCACCCTCTTCGGCGATTCTTAAAAACAACGGCATCAGCGCCGGATCGAGATTCCCGCCGGATAGAACGACGCCGATCTTTGAGCTCGCCGGCATCGGAACGGCGCCCGACATCAACGCCGCCACGCCGACACAGCCCGATGGCTCCACGACCAGCTTCGCCCGCTGAAACAAAAAGAGCAACGCGCGCGCTATGGCGACATCCGTCACTGTTAGAATTTGATCAACCCTTTCCCGGATCACTTCAAACGGTTTGACACCGAGACTATGCGGCCGCAATCCATCGGCGATCGTGTCAGGCTCAGCGATGGTGACACGCTCCCCTTTCTCCAACGATTGACGCGCGTCATCCGCCGCTTCCGGCTCAATCCCAAAGACACGGCATGCGGGTTTGAGGTGCTTGATCACCGTGGCGCATCCGGAGATCAATCCGCCGCCGCCGATCGGCACAAGTATGGCGTCCAACGCCGAAACCTGGTCTAGAAACTCGAGCGCGACGGTTCCCTGCCCCGCCATGATGCGCTCATCGTCAAAGGGCGGGAGCATGACGCGCCCCGTCTCATCGGCCAGTTTATAGGCGATGGCGGCCCGATCGCCGGAACGGCGGTCATACGGATAGATCTCGCCGCCGTAACCGAGCACCGCCTCCCGCTTCGGGATCGGCGCATCGGAAGGCATGACGATGAGGGCGGTCGATCCGACCGTCTGAGCGGCCAGGGCGACACCTTGTGCGTGGTTCCCCGAGGAGTGCGAAATGATCCCCCGTTTCCGCTCTTCTTCGCTGAGGGTCAGGGCGGCGTTTGTCGAACCGCGGACTTTAAATGACCCACCCCGCTGCAAACCCTCCACCTTCAGCGAAACCTGATAGCCGACAAGGTCATCCAGAGCGCGGCAGGTGACCACCGGCGTCTTATGGATATATTTCCGGATCCGCTGATGAGCCGTCACAACATCTTGATACGCGAGCATGCTGTCATCCCTCGAAGAGGTTTTGATCCCGATGGCGCGCAGAATTCCCAATCCGTCTTGGTGAACAGATTACACCAAGCCCAGCAGCGGGCCAAATGCCGGAGAATGGAATTTGCTGAGAAACAGCGCCGGGGGTGGAAATGATCCTTGAGGAAGACCGTTTCATGCTCTTTATTTGCCTAGTCACGAGGATCGACCGCGGCCGGAGGATCAGGATGAACCTTTCCACATTTAATGAGGAGAATCTCACGTTTGATTTAGGTCCCTATACCAAAGGGATCGGCGAGGTCCTCGATGATATGGCGGCGGAGGAGATACTTCCGAGGATCTGGTCTTTTGATCATACGGTTTGGAAACCCGATCCCAGGGAGATCACCAACCGTTTAGGCTGGCTCCTCTCCCCCGCGGGAATGCGGGAAGCGATTCCCGGGATCAAGGATACCATCGGGGATCTTCGGCGGGATGGGTGTACGCATGCCATCCTCATGGGGATGGGCGGCTCGTCGCTCGCCCCGGAAGTCTTCGGCAAGGTTTTTGGAAATCATTCCCCGCTCTCGACCGTTCTCACCGTTGTGGATACGACCGATCCCGACGCCATACACCATGAGACAAAGTTGTACGATCCGGCGACAACCCTCTATATCGTCTCCACAAAATCGGGATCGACGGTTGAGACATTTTCACTCTTTAAACATTTCTGGCGGCACGCCGTCAAAAAGATCGGAACCGTCGCGGCGGGTGGACATTTCATAGCCATCACTGATCAAGGATCGATGCTCGAGGAGATGGCGACCCGACTCAAATTCCGGAGAATCTTTTTGAACGACCCGAACATCGGCGGGCGCTTTTCCGTCCTTTCACATTTTGGACTCGTTCCCGCGGCGATGGTCGGGGCTGATCCGGCCAAGCTATTGGACCGCGCCATCGATATGGCCCGGCATTGCGGCGCCGACGGAGAGACGACGTTTAATCCAGGCGCCCGATTGGGCGCGGTCCTCGGTGAGCTGGCGCGCCTCGGCCGCGATAAGATGACCCTCCTCCTATCACCGGTTTTGGCGCCGTTCGGCGCCTGGGTTGAACAACTCATCGCTGAAAGCACCGGCAAAGACGGACGGGGAATCCTGCCGGTCGCCTGCGAACCGGCCGGACCGCCGGAAATGTATAGTGACGACCGTGTTTTTGTGGAAATGCGTCTCGAGCACGAGCTTTGTCCCGCCGGAGGGTATGAGAAAGCCCTGCGGGAAAAGCATCCCTGGATCCGCATCCTATTGAAGGATGAATATGATCTCGGCGCGCAGTTCTTTCTCTGGGAGATGGCGACGGCCGTCGCCGGACATTGCCTGGAGATTCAGCCATTCGATCAACCCGATGTGGAATCGGCGAAAATAGCGGCGCGGGAAATGGTCGACGCTTATATGAGGGAGGGCGCGCTGCCGCAATCGGAACCTCTTTTACAGGAAGAAGGCCTTCAGCTCTTTGGTGATGGTGAACCCTGCGGTGGATGGATCGAGCATCTGCGCGGGTTTTTGATGCAGAGTTCACCGCATAGCTATATCGCTTTGCAGGCCTATCTTGAGCCGACCGGCAAGACAACACAGTTTCTGACCGACATTGCCGCACGCATACGCTCAAAATTCAATATGACCGTTACGACCGGATACGGACCCCGCTATCTGCACTCCACCGGTCAGTTACACAAAGGAGACCGGGGAAACGGCCTTTTTGTGCAATTCACATCCGACCCCCGTAAAGATGTCCCGATACCCGACGAAATAGGATCCGACGCCTCCTCAATTTCCTTCGGCGTTCTCAAGGCGGCGCAGGCCCTCGGCGACGGGGAAGCTCTTCGCAGGGCCGGGCGCAAGGTATTGCGTATCCACTTGGGAGATCGCCTCTTCGCCGGATTGGAAACGATTTTAAAAGGCCTGAGTTGAGATAGCGCCGCGTTGAAAACCGAATGGAAGACCCGCGTTTGACGGCCTCACGGTTGACCGGCCGGCCGCCATGTGATATCCTCCTTGCGTCTTCAAGGATATAAAACTTTCCCATTTCGTATTCGCAAAATTGAAGCTTGTTCCGGTTTCACCTGCTGTGTTGTGCAAGACCATGTCGACATGGAGGATCCTATGAAAGCGGCAATCCCAATTTTGTTTCTCAGTATGCTGATTCCGGCGGCACTTACTATGGAAGCGGCCGGCGACGCCCTTGATTTGGGTTTCTCCACCAATACGATCCTTATCGAAAGCGAAACGGGCAGGGATTGTGAGCTTCCATTTGAGTATCTGATAAATGACGACGGGTCTTTCGAGAACGGATACGCCTGGTCCCATGACGGAGCCTTGGAGCCGTACTATGGGGCTTGGGCGGAGAGCTTCCCCCAGGGATGGGTCCGCAGTCTTGCCTTTTGGTTCACCCAGACCGGAGACTGGGCCGGCCAATCATTGGATGCCTACATTTGGGAATATGATGCCGGGAACCCCGGCAATGTCCGCTGCCTGATTCCCGATCAAATCATAGACATGCCGGCTTACTGGCCTACATTCTCAGCACATGAAGTTGAGGTTAATTGTGATACCGGCGATTTGCATTTCGCCGGATTTTGGGGAAACTGGCCGGATGAACAAAACGGGTGGTTTCTGGCGGCCGATGAAGACGGTCCCGGCGTAGGAGATCCAAGAACGAATATTTCCCCCCTTGCCACGGAATGGCCGCAGGGTTGGCACCACCCGAATATCCTGCCCCCCTTTGAAGAGTGTAAGAATCTCGGCATTCATGAGTGCTGGGTGGCGGGGGTCCACCCGACCGCCGCCAACCAAGCGACCTGGGGATCCATAAAATCGCTCTATCGTTGAGGTAAAACTCCTTGTTGGCCACTATTTGCCCATATTTGGGCAAATATACAGCGTAATACCCACTATTCCTCTCGAATCAATTGACGATACTCCTATATGGGAATAGGGTTGAGCTGTGAGTCCCCAGGGGGATCAGGCGTATCGATCTCAACCTCTGGGAAAGAGACCGTTATGAGGCCAAGCCAAAGGAACCGCCACCGGGACAATGGAAGAAGACCTGGATCATCTGGCTTCAGCCCTGGGATGGCCGCGGGAGAAAATCCCCCGCCTCCTCGACGAAGTCCGAGCTCTTTATAACCAAACTCTCGAGGAATTCATCCGCAGCCGGCACTTAAAATACCGCCGGACAATGGGGCTTCATAATGAAGAGATATTTTCCCGGATTCAGAAGGATCTTGAGAACTGGCGCTTTCGGGCGCCGGATGTCTCGATCCGCAAAATCCGCCGGATGATTTACGGATAACTGAATGACGGTTCAAGGCCGCGGCGGATCTCCTTCAGGCGGCCGGAAAGGAAGCAACAATGTGCGGCATCGTCGGATATGTCGGGAATCGCCCGGCCCTTGGAATCCTCATAGAAGGTCTGAAGCGTCTTGAATACCGCGGCTACGATTCGGCGGGTGTTGCGATTATCCACCGCAAGCGCCTGAAGATCACGAAGCGCGCCGGCCGTGTTCATCAATTGGAGCCTTTTCTGAAACCATTGACGGACGGAACCGGCATCGCGCATACCCGGTGGGCGACACACGGCAAACCGACCGACATCAACTCCCATCCGCATACCGATCCCGAAAAGATCGTTGCGATTGTACATAACGGGGTTATCGAGAATTATCATCTCCTGAAAGAGAAACTTCAGCGCCAAGGCGCTCATTTTGAAACCGAGACCGATACCGAAGTGATCGCGCATCTGATAGCCCACTTTTACAAAGCCTCGGGCCGCCGCGGCGACGCCGACGCGCTCGAGGAATCCGTTGGGAAGGCTCTCGCTCTTGTTGAAGGAACCTACGGCCTCGCCGTCATCGCGGCTGATTGCCCCGGACACATCATCGCGGCGCGGAACGGGAGTCCCTTGATTGTCGGTGTCGGCGAGCGCGGTATGTTCGTCGCCTCCGATGTCGGCGCGCTTGTCTCCTATACACGCCAGGTCTTTTTCCTCGAAGACCGCGAGATGGCTCATCTGACGCCCTCGACCTATCAGACACGGCACCTGGACCGGGGCAAGGTTGAAAAACCGATCGAGGAGATTCCCTGGGATCTCGAAGCGATCGAGAAGAAGGATTTTCCCGATTTTATGTTAAAGGAGATTTTCGAGCAGCCCGAATCGATCACACGGTGTTTCCTGGGCCGCCTCGTTCCCGAATTCGGCACGGTGAAACTGGGCGGATTGTCCTGGTCGCGCGAAGAGGCATTAAATGTCAAACGCATACAAATCATTGGCTGCGGGACATCGTTTAATGCCGGCCTTGCCGCTTCCTATATTTTTGAGAACCTGTCGCGAATTCCCTGCCGGGTCGATATCGCCAGCGAATACCGCTACCGGAATCCCGTGGTCGATCGAGAAACCTTTTACCTGGCCGTAAGCCAATCGGGTGAAACAGCCGACACACTCGCCGCTCTTCGCGAAATCAAGATCCGCGGCGGCAATGTCAGCGGGATCTGCAACGGCGTCGGCTCTTCCCTGGCCAGAGAGAGTGATGGCGGTGTCTATATCCATGCCGGACCGGAGGTGGCCGTCGCCTCAACAAAATGCTTTACCTCGGAATTGCTGGCCCTCGAGATGATCGCTATCGATTTGGGCCGGATGCGGCACCTATCGCCCGAAGTCGGACGGAATCTCATCAATGAGATCAAAATCCTTCCCGACAAGATCCGCGGCTGTTTTGAACAAGCGGGCCGGATCGCCGCCCTTGCCAAACATCTCAGCAACACACACCATTTTCTCTTCCTGGGCAGGGGGCCGCACTATGCCGTCGCCCTTGAAGGCGCTCTTAAAATGAAAGAGCTGACCTATATCCCTTCCGAGGGATACTCGGCCGCAGAGATGAAACATGGTCCGAACGCCCTGATTGAAGAGGGCGTACCTGTCGTGGTGATCGCCGTGCGGGACGCTCTTTATGAAAAGGTGCTGGCAAATATACAAGAAGTGCGCGCGCGCGGCGGTACGGTGATCGCCATTGCCACCGCCGGCGACCAAGAGATTACCAAATACGCGGAAGAGGTTTTCTTCGTTCCCGAAACGATGGAGCCGTTCACTCCGATCCTGACCGTCATCCCGCTCCAACTGCTTGCCTACTATCTTGCCGTGGCGCTGGGACGCGATGTGGACAAGCCGCGCAATCTCGCAAAGAGTGTTACGGTGGAGTAGTCAACCGGAGCCGTCGCCTGGAGTAGTAAACCGCAGGCGCCAATCGAGGAGGGATCGGTGAATTTGCCAAAACTCAGCCTGCTCATGCTGCCGGTGTGTCTCTTGGCCCTGTCCGCCTGTGGCGGATCGAGGGAAAATTCGGCGAACCGGCCGGAAAAAAGCGGGCCGATTGAGCAGGCCCATACCGCCCCCATACTTATCTTCACATGGACCGGGGGCGTGGCCGGATTCCAGAGATCGCTCGAGCTTTACACCGATGGACAAGCACGCGCCGGCGACAAAGTGATGGAGAGCTCCGGGCGCATGCAGATGGAGACCAAGGTTCTCACCTCTTTCATCGATTCGGTGAGCGCCGTTGTGAAACCTGCAAATGGACCATTCAACTCAAAGGCTTTCGATGATTTTCATTTTGTGATCGACTTCCATCCCGATAAGGATCGCGGGAACATTCATGTCGAGGGCGACGGATCGGCGTTTCCCGAAAATTACCAGCCGATTCTGCGCCGGCTCATGGAATGGACCTATCAAGCCTTGGAGAATGCGAAGAAGTAGAAAGATCTACTGGGATTCAGAGAAGCCCACGGTTATGGCTGCGTGGGCGCCCACAATGACTCGCGCCGGTAGAGCTGGCGCAGCGCCCCTTCACCCAGGCACCGCAGGGACGTCGCCCGCAATAGCCGGCGGACTTCCCCGCGCCCTATTTTGACCTTCGCTTCCAACACCTCGGGATTGTCCCAAGCCCGTTTGAGTGTTGAGAGGGCGAGAAAAAGGGGCCAAAGGCAGAAAAGACGGATGCGGGGAGCCGAGCGCGGAATGAGAAGAGTGAATTCCAGCGCACCCTCAAGATGATCCAGCGATTTCCTGATCAAATCTTTCACAATTTCCAAAGAGGATTCCCGCGCCGCGGGATCGAGCAGGCACTCCACGGCCAAGCCGTGAAAAGAGGCCAGGGAGCGGGGCACATAGGACCACCCCCGTGCCCGGTCGGCGACAATATCTTGGACAATATTTGTATACTGGAGGCCGAGGCTGAAGTGAAAGGCCGTCCGCTCCAACCCCCGGCGCCGATCCCCATCCGTCAAACCCAATTGCGCACAGAAGAGCTGCTGTAAGAAACGGCCGACCGTTCCCGCAACACAATCTGCATATTGTACAAGCTCGTTCTCGTTGTCCAGCGCGCCGATCAGAGGCCGGCAGACGACCGGCATCGCGGGGTCGATCACCATAACTTCGCGGGAGATAGTGGCCGCCATGCCGCGCGACATCTCACCGACACATCCGGCGATGAGTTTCTTTTGTTCCGAAGGCAGCCGGTTGACGGACAGAATCACGCGGGCTGATTCGACGGCAAGCGACCAACTCTGACGGGTCTCTTCGTCCGCCTCAACAAATCGGGATTGTGAAGCGAGAGCCCGCAGCTTCTCATCCAACAAAGCGCTCACCTCGGGATCCCACGACCCGCAGAGCGCCTCCACCGCATCGGCGTATTGTTTAAGCGCCTCAACTCGAAGCGGGGCGGGAATCGATGTATCGTCTTCGATCGTGTCGGCGATCCGGCAGAGGAGATAGGCCAGCAGTACCGGGCGACCCAGGGCAGGCGGCAGAACACGGATCGCCATGGCAAAGGTCCGCGAGACCCGGGGCAGCATCCGCTTGCAGAATTTTAAATCGCTCACGTCGCCGCTCCGCTTCCGCGCGTTTCCGCTCGTTTCCGGCCGCGCTCATAGAGAATCAATGCGGAAATGATAAAGAGCGCTGTTCCGCCGGCAACTTTAATAAGGTGCAAGCTCGGATTCGCGCTTCCTCCCGGCGGAAGAATCGCCAGGATCATGGCGAGGGTTACGGCGGCGAAACCCAGCAATCCGCAAAACCAGACACCGAGACGACCGCCGGGCAAATCCAGAACCTTTGAACTTCCCCCCATCCCGCGGATCCCTTTATCCAAGCGGATCAGCGCGATAAACATGTATAAGTAGGGGATGAAGTAGACAAGGAGCGTTGTGTCGACGAGCACCATATAGATTTCCTGCGGACCGGCGCCGAGAGATCCGGCAATGATAAAGAAGGAGGCGAGGATACCCTGAAAGAGCAGGGCGACATGCGGGGAACCCCAGCGGGGGTGCACACGTCCCAGGGATTCCGGGAGATACTTCTCAAGCCCGGCGACAAAGAGGATACGGGCTGAACCGCCCAGCCAGGCGCCGACGCCACCGATGCCGCCCAAAGTCATGAGAAGGGCGACCGCTCCGCCGAGCCCCGGCGCGCCGACTTTGGCGCCGACCGAGGCGATCGCCTGCAGCACACCGGTGATGATACTGATTTCTGAACCGGGGACGGCAACCAGGATCGCCGCTGTTCCGAGAATGTAGATCAGGGTAATAATGATCCCCGAAACAATCATAGCCCGGTGCAGATTGCGGCGGGGATTTTTGATTTCTCCCCCAAGGACCGCGGCCAGCTCCAATCCGGCAAAGGCAAAGCAGATCTCGGCAAAGAAGGAGATTGTATCGCGGCTACCCAAATCCGGTAGAACATTCTTGAGGGTGATCGTATTCGCCGGGCCATATTTCACCCAGGCGAGAAATCCGAGCACGACCAGCAGCAGGGCGGGGATCCATGCCGCCAACCCGCCCAAATTGTGTATCCAGCGCCCCGTCTTCAGGCCGAGAATGTTCGCCCCCAGGGCGATCCAGAGAACGGCGAGTGAGAAGAGAACAACATAGAGTGTGCTGCCCTCGAGCGGCCGGGTCGCATCCCCCCCGATAAATGAAGCGAAGCCGGCGAGGGCGACCAGCAGGGTCGGATAATAGATAATGTTGTTGGCCCAATAGCACCATCCGGCGATAAACCCATGGCGCGGGCCGAAGGCCCGCTGCGACCAAACATAGACGCCGCCTTCTTCGGGTATCGCGGAGCCGAGACGCGCAACGGCCATTCCCTGCGGAATAAAGAAAGCGATCAGCGCCAAAACCCAAAGAGAGAGAGAGGAAGGTCCTCCGGCGGCGGCGAGGGCGACCCATCGTAATCCGACAATCGCAACGATGTTGAAGAGGACCAGATCTCTAAAGCCCATGACACGACGGAGTTCACCCATCCTGACCTCTCCCGGTTTCATTATCTGGCCTCTGGCGGTCCGCACAGATTTGGATGCCCCGATACTAGGTCAAGAAATGATCCCGCGAAACAGCCGCGGGACCGCCCCGAAACGATTTTCACCTCATCGGCGGCGCCATTATCCGCAACAAGAAAATCACCTCTTCAGCGATGGGCAAACCGACCGAAAGGTTCTTGTGGAGACCCTAGAAAACCGTCTATTATGGTGGCGCAGATGCGCCCTCAGGGGCCAGACATGACAGCGGCTAAACGCCAGCTGGAGCCGGGTATCCCCTTTCACTTCCGGCAAGTAGCTGGAGCCAATCGGTATTGCACCTGGAGGTCCCCATGAGGATTCCCACCCATCTGAGGCCATTCTACGCCGCCCTGATCTTGATACTCCTCTTTCTCTTCCCACCCTCTCACGCCACCGCCGATGGAGACGCCCGGGGGAAAATCGCCGTTATCGAAGATGCTGCGATGCTGCATGCCTTCAGCACGGAGACGGGACATTGGTCATCCCTCAACTACAGCGGAAGCGTGATGACCCATCTTCTCAGCGACTATCTGGGTCTCTTCATAACGGATGAGAATGTTTATGCCTACAATCCGATCAGTAATAACTGGGTGCCCCACCACTATCTTGGAAACCTCCTGGGATGGGATCTCAAGTCGGCCACCGCGGTCTGCTGGACGGCGAACAACTGCTTTGCCGTCGCAACGATTTGGGCTCAATGGAATGTCGAGCCGATGTCCTATCGAGAGCGGGTGATCGGAGCCGGTTCGGCCGGCAATTTCGCTCTTGTGTGGACAAATGTGCGCGCCTTGGCCTACAGCTCGGGAACAGGCGCTTGGGTTACGATCCAACTGCCGGAAAGAGCGGTTGGCGGGCTTGCCTCCGACGGATTGGGGCTTGTTTGGACCGATGCCAGTGTCTATGCCTTTGACGCGACGCCCCCCGGCGCTTGGATACCGCTTGGTCTGGAGGGGGTTCAAGGGATCAGCGCCGCGGGATCGGGGGAAATCGGTTTGATCTGGGGTGACAATGAGGCCCTGGCCTACAGCGGCGTCCTGAACGATTGGTTTAACATAAATAGCGATCAGTCGTTTCTTGGAGGCGTCGCCGGCGGCGAGGTCGGGTTGATCTGGACCGAGACAAAGGCTTTCGGCTTCAATGCATGGACCGGTCAATGGGTGAGTCTCTCTCTGCAACCAGAGACATCCGGCGTGGAGGAGCCATCGCAAAGCTCATCGGACCAATTCAGGATCTCTCCGAACCCCTGCGCGGGCCCCACCATGAGCTTCCAGCTTCCCGGTGATTCATCCTGGAGATTGGATATTGTTGATGTCACCGGACGCCGTGTTCGACGGTTTGATTCTTCAGAACTCTCTCCGGGCGCCTCGTTGGAATGGAATCGCACCGATGAAGAGGGCCGGTCGTTGCAAGCCGGTGTCTACTGGGTTCAGGCGAGATCAGAGAACCGCGAGGAAGTCCGGCGGATTGTTCTTCTGCCGCCGCAATAGCCTGCATTCTTGCATGCCAAACGCCCGGACTCACAGAACCCGGGCGCCGGCTTGACATCTTTGTTGTCGCACTCTTTTTTGTTAAACGCTCCCCAGATGCTTATTCGTAGAGTCTCTTGATCTGACCCCACGTGCTTTCCCGTGTGGGCGTCGGCTCGTTACAAAGGGCGTTAAAGAAGGTCACGGTTTCGGTCTCCCCCCATTCGAGATTGATAATCTGTGATTCGGGGTAGATCGGCTCCCAATCCGGCGGCATGATTTCCGATACTATATATTCACCGAGAAGGAGACCCTCCCAGCAGAAGCGACCGGAGTTGTCCGTCATCCGGCAAAATTGATCGCCATAGGGAGTCTCGATACAGACCCACCAGCCGGGAATAGGAAGATCCACATCGGTCAGGATTTCATTGCAATCGGTATCTTCATACTTCTCGGCGCAGATCGTTCCCGTGCCATTACAAACATAAAAGGTCACTTCGGCAATCGCCTCATCGCCCGCCTCAAATGACCAGTATTCCAGACGGATCCAATATTTCCCGTCGAGGAGACTGTTTGGAACCGTCCAATACCGAGTGATGCTCATGCCGGTGGCGCCTGGATAGGTTTCCGTATCGAGGAGAATTGTCTGTGTGGGATCCCACAATTCAAAGAGCACATAGTTCGGAGTCGTGGAATAGGTTATCTCCCATGAAATCTCAACCTGGCCGCCCGGATTCTCGACGCAAAAGGGTGGTTCCGGCTCTCGTCCCAGATTGATCGTTGCCTCGGATATGTCCGCCAGAAGCGGTGTCGCCATGATGGCCGCGAGGACCAAAACCAAGAGAACCTTCAATGCTATCATGTTGCCGTTCAATTTCATCGATGCTCCTCCCTTCATATAGATTAGGTATCGACGCTGCTTCATCGTCCCTGCATCAAATCCATGCTTCGAAATATACTTATTTATGAAATAACTAATAATAATATCACTAATTGAGATCGGATATCAAGTCTATTTGGAGGGCCCGGCGAGTTTAATGCGGATCAGGTTAAGGCTTAAAAAAAGGACGGAAAACGCCCGGGTTCTCACCAAACCCGGGCGCAATCTCATGCCAGCTGCGGATAAAACCTATTCGTAGATTCTCTTGATCTGGCCCCATGTGCTTTCACGAGTTGGTGTTGGCTCAGGGCACATGCTGTTGAAGAAGGTGATGGTGATCGACTCACCCCACTCAAGATCAACAAGCTGAGATATGGGATAAATAGGCACCCAGTCGGGCTGCATGACCTCAAAAACCGTGTATTGACCGAGCTGGAGACCATCCCAACAGGCGATTCCGTATTGATCGGTTTGCTGACAGTACTGATCGCCATAGGGGGTTTCCAAGCAAACCCACCAACCCTGGATGGGGAGATCGGCCCTATTCAGAATGCCGTCGCAATCGGTATCATCCCACTTCTCAGCGCAGATGCTGCCGGTACCATTACAAACGTAGAAAGAGACTTCGGCATTGGCTTCATTGCCGGCCTCGTATGACCAAAACTCGATTCGGATCCAATATTTCCCATCAACAAGCCCATTCGGGACAACCCAACTCCGCATGATGTTCACACCCGTTGCGCCGGGATAGGTTTCGGTTTCAAGCAGAACCGTCATGGTGGGATCCCAAAGCTCATAGAGGACAAAATTCGGTGTCGTCTCGTATGTGACGAACCAGTTGATATCGAGTGTTCCCCCTGGATTTTCAACGCAGTACGGCGGTTCAGGCTCCCGTCCCAGGTTGATTGTGGCTTCCATCGGATCAGCCAGGACTGGAACGATCAAAGTGATGGCTAATGTTAAAGCCAAACAAACGGTGAGGATTGAACGGCTGGCGTGAGTCTTCATCGATGCCCCTCCCACTGTGGCCGGATGCCGACCAAAGTATGTCTTCCCTGCATCACGTTGCGGGTCCTAAATAGACCCATTCCTACAATCACACTGGATGATATCAGCCAATGGAGCGAATTACAAGTGTATTTTTGCTTGAGACGCCCAGAAAAAGAAGACTCGCAATTCCTTGTCCACGTTGGAGTTGGAATTCATGGCCGAGGAGAAACCCTTGATTTGAATGTTTACGGCCTGTTCTCTGGGGGCGGCGGGCCGATTTGGGTGCCAATGCCGACACCGGGAAATCCGGTGTCTCTCACGATATCGAGTATCCAGACAACCTCTCCATGGCGGACCCCCGCCTCGGCCTTAATCATCACCCGGCTCTGGGGATCGGCCGCCAGGATCTCGAGCAAGCGTCCCTTGAGTTGGGGCATGGGCGTCTCCTCGCCATCGAGAATAAGACGGCCGCTTTCGGTCATGATGACCTCGACCTCATGCGCCAGCTCCCCCTCCAACGCCGGCGTCGACGTGGTCGAGCGCGGCAATTGAAGTTCGAGCTCACCCACCCGTTTGAAGGTCCCGGTCACAGCAAAGAAAATGATCAATAGGAAAAGAACATCGATCAATGGTGTCACATTGAGGGTGATCTGCTTGCGCTCTTTTCCGATCCGGAAGGAGATGGCGCTCATCGGTCCACCTCCCTTGATGAGGTCGCGGATGACGTCATCGATGCGGCCGCCGGTGAGGCCGGGTGGTTCAAACGAAGTTGAGCCACCAGATGCCCGGCATAGGCTTCTATTTCGGCGACGAGGGTTTCGGATTTTGAGGCGAGGACATTGTAAGTGATAAGGGAGGGAATGCCGATTCCCAGCCCGATGGCCGTCGTGACAATCGCCTCGCTGATGCCGCCGGAAAGGGCCTGCGGATCACCCAGACCGGAGAGAGAGATCGAGGCGAACATCTTTATCATTCCCAGCACCGTTCCAAGCAGGCCGAGCAACGGCGCCGCCTGCGCGATTGTTTGTAACCAGACAAGATGCCGTTCCAACACGGCTGTCTTTTGACGGCCCATATCGACCAGCATGTCGCGCATGATTTCCCATGGTTCATGGGCGTATTCGAGTCCGACGAGGATCACATCCGAAAAGACACCCGGGTTACGCCGGCAGACTTCAATCGCAAGATCCAGCTCACGGTTGGGACGAACCGCTTCAACCACCTCGATGATTTCGCGGGGCAGCACGCGGCTCCGTCTCAGGGCCAGTATCCGCTCGATCGCAATCGTGGTCGCAACAATGCTGCAGAGCGCCAGCGGGTAAATGAGGGGTCCGGCCTTTTGCAGGAACTCAAACATGAACAGGGTCTCCTTCCGGGTTCTTCTAACGCCGAGAGCGCGGGCGCCCCGTCTCTTGGCGCTGAGTCTCTGGTGGTAGCGCCTTGTAACTCATACGAATTTGAAGGATCAGGGTCTTCTCTGGAAAATGGCTGGGAAGGGGGTCATAGGGGGCCGCCTTCCGGAGCGCGTCGACACTGGCCTCCCGAAGCGCTTGGTGGCCGTCCGCCGCGATGACATCACACCGGAGAAGCTCGCCGGTCAGCGCGATCTCAAGCTCGCAATCAGTATAACCATGTATCAAGCCGAGATGGTATCCGAGCGGGGCAATCCATTTTTGTATAACTTTGCGCCGAAACTGCTGCATCCAGTAACCATAGGCCCATTCAGTCGTATTGAGACTGATAATCCCCGAGAGATCGGTATTCCCGCCGGGGCTCGACATCGCCTCTTGCGCGATATCGCTCATTCCAAGGGGCTGGATACGCCGTTGCGCTGAGTCGGAGGCGAGACCCTGCTCCAGGAAAGATTTCATGGGATGCTCCAGTCCCGCGCCTTTGGGAATCAGAAAAGAGCTTCCCGTTTCAGATGGTTCAGGCGTTTCTTTTATTTCCGGTGATTCTATATTTTCAGCGGTAACCTCGGGTTCCGCGCCCTTATCTTCGGGCTTTTCCTCGGGCTTGACCGCCTCAGGCGCCGTGGCATCTTCCGGCCTTTCCGTCTCAGCCGTCATTCCCTGCGCCGTCCCCTGGTCCATCCTGATCTGCGGGGCGTCGGAGTAACCCTCCTGGCGCGGCAGCGCCCCGGCCTCTCCTCCGGGCAGGTCGTCCCGCGTGCGGCTCGTGACGTTGCTGAGATAATCGGCCCGCTCGGGAGGATCATCCGCCCGATCGGGTGGGAGTTCGGTGAAAAAGGTCGGCTCTTCCGGCGTCGGGGGTTGGGGGTCCGGTTCCGGCGCAAAGACGACCTGAATCGGCTCCGGCGCTTCCTTTTGTGCCAAGGCCGGTTCCACAAGATGCAGGAATTGAGCCGCGAGGAGAACTCCAAAATGGAGCATCAGCGTGAGGATAAAGGCAAAGATCCAGACACCCCGTCTTGACCGATGTTGCCCGAGTATCGGGGTTTGCGGCCCCGGTCCACCCGGCCTGGTCATCAGTGTCGCTTGGTGGGAAATATTCATCGAGTGTCTCGGTTTGCGGATCATCGGCACTTTCTACATTAGCCCGAGCGGCAGGTTCCCCTCAGGCATCCTACGATCAACATTCAAACCTAAAACAAGAGAGACTTTGCGGGGATAAAAGACGCTTCGTTCCTTAAACCACCCTGTATCCCACACTCAGACCATCCCTAAATAGAGGCTTTCGTCCTCTCAGGGAATCTCCTCTGCTTGAGGCTTTCTCTCTATAGTGTTATTTTGACGTTGTCGTGGTGTGTTCCCCCCAAAAAAATGCCGATATTCTTTATGGGTGCCGGTCAATCCCATGAGGAGATGGAAATATCTGTGCTGCAACAATATGATGTAAAACATCTTACACACATCATCCCCATCCGGGTGATGAGGGTGCGGGTCACCATCGGCATGTGCCTGCTTGTCATCCTCGCGTCCCTTCTTCCCCTACCCGTCTTCGCCGGCCCCTCCTGGAAGGTCCCGCGTGATTTCGTTTCCGCCTTCCTCATTGAGGCGGAAACGGGAAAAATCTTATTCGAATCGAATGCCTATGCCTCGCGGGCGCCCGCCAGCACGACCAAACTGATGACGGCGCTCATCGTGATGGATGCGATCAAGGCGGGAAGGGTGGCGCTGACCGACTCGGTCACTATATCCCGCCGGTCCCGGCGTATGGGCGGATCACAGGTCTATCTTACCGAGGGAGAGGTCTTCACTCTCGAAGAGCTGATGCAGGCTCTTATGATCGCATCGGCCAACGATGCCTCGGTGGCGATTGCGGAGTATGTCGGTGGCGGCTATGAGCATTTTGTCGAGATGATGAACCGCCGCGCCGATCAGATGGGCTTGAAAGAAACGATCTTTTACAATACCCACGGACTCGATGACCTCCCGTCGCAACGAAACTTGACCTGCGCCTATGATCTCGCCCAGATCGCGCGCGAGCTTGTGAAATATCCCAAGATCCTCGAATGGACCAGCACCCGCTCCGCGCCCTTTCGCAATAACCAATTCACGCTCAATGCCACAAACAAACTCCTGGGACGGATCGAAGGATTGGATGGATTGAAAACCGGCTTCACCTGGCGGGCCGGATTTTGCCTCGTGGGCACGGCGCAGCAGGATGGGATGCGTCTCATCTCCGTCATTTTGGGTTCGCAAACGAGCCGGGGCCGCTTCCTGTCGACCAAACATCTGATCGAGACAGGTTTCATGAGATTTGAGAAGGTTCTGCTGTGCCGTGAGGGCCAGTCGTTGGGACTGACCATTCCCATTTCAGGCGGTGACTCCGAACAATTGTCCCTTGTCGCCGGCCGCTCGGTCAGCATCATTCTTCCGAAGGAAGACAGATACAGGATCCGGGAAACCTACAAGACGGTCAACGCGGCCGAAGCGCCGGTTCGAGAGGGAACACCCCTGGGATACCGGGAGGTTTGGGTGGGTGATCAGGTGTTGGCCCGGATTCCGGCTGTCGCCTCTCAATCGATATCCAGGGCGGGATTCTTCCGCCAGCTCTGGCGCGGGCTAGGACTTAGCCGCTAAAACCCTCCAACCCCTTGCGTCAAGAAGAAGTACCTGCCAAAGTTCAGTGAAGATTCAATGCCCGGCTTTGTCGGGGAATCCGGCGTTTTATCGAGCACATTCGAAGGGGTATGACACCGTGAGTGCCATCCTGCTGGATCATGACCAGGTTCCAGGCCTCTCCGCCGAGGATGTCATCCTCGCGCAATGGGCCATTGAAGAAGCTCGTCGTTTGGGTGCGACCTATGCCGAGGCCCGCTGGGGATTATTGGAAACCCGCCGCATCCGCATCAAAGATCAACATGTCGCTCTTCTCGCCCACACCAATCATCGCGGCCTCGGTCTCAGGGTATTGGTTGACGGCGCATGGGGATTTGTCTCCCACCCCCTGCAGCCCCCGACCGGGGAGACCCTCGTAACACCGGCCGGTGAGGATCTTCTGAGAGGTGAGATTCAGCCGGATGAGACCCATCCGCCCATCTCCGCGATCGATGATATCTTCGATGTCGATCTTTCCGCAAGAGGGCCGATCCAGCCCCATACCGCCGCGTTCGCCTATGCCAGACTGAAAGGAACGATCATCAGCTTGGCGGAAGCTGCCGTCGCCATGGCGCGCGCCGCCGCCGCACACAACCGCCGCCCGATTCAATTGGCCCCGGCCGCGCCTCAAAGCGGCGTCTGGCGCACTGATCGCGAGCGCGATCCCTTCGAAGTCCCCCTCGAAGAAATGGTCGAGTACCTGATGACCGCCGAGAAAGTGTCGCGGCAAGCTGAAAAAGATCTTGTTTCCACAGAGACATGGCTGACGGCCTGGCGGAAAGCCCATTGGCTTTGTACAAGCGAGGGAACTCTTATCCTTCAAGAGATTCTTGAGTGCGGCGGCGGTTTGAAATGCCTCGCTCATACCGATGGCGTGACCCAGGAGCGCACCTACCCCGGCTTGAGGGGATGCGATTGTGAAACCGGCGGGTATGAGAGGCTTCTTGCACACGAGCTTCAAAAAAACGCGCCCAGGGTCGCCGCGGAGGCGGTCGCTCTGACCACGGCGCCTCCCTGCCCATCTAAAGTCAGCGATCTTGTCATCGATGGATCGCTCGCCGCCATACAGATCCATGAGACGATCGGCCACGCGGTGGAGCTGGATCGCGTCTTTGGCAGCGAGGAAAGCCTGGCCGGCGGCAGTCATCTCACCCCCGACAAACTCGACTGGTTCCGCTTCGGCTCTGATCTGATTAATGTCTCGGCCGATGCCACGGCCGCACTGGGCTTGGGGAGCTTCGGTTACGATGATGAGGGAACACCGGCCCAGCGGGTTCCCATCATAAAGAACGGCGTCTTCAGCGGGTATTTAACAAATCGCGAAACGGCCGGCAAATTGGGGATTTTAAGCGGCGGTGCCGCCAGGGCGCAGGACTGGAGCCATATGCCGTTAATTCGTATGACAAATGTCAACCTGGCGCCCGGCGGTTGGACTTTTGATAAACTCATCGAAGACACGGAAAATGGTTTTTATTTTGAGACCTCGAAGAATCCCAGTATTGATCATCTTCGCTTGAACTTCTTCGTCGCCGCGGAGATGGCTTGGGAAATACGGGATGGCAAGAAGATCCGGATGTACAGGGATCCGGCCTACGGAGGAATCTCGTATCAGCTCTGGCGCGCTTGCGATGCGATCACAGATTACCGCCATTGGCGGATATGGGGCATCCCCAACTGCGGGAAGGGAGATCCCAAACAGATCGGCCATGTCGGACATGGGGCTTCGCCCCTGAGAATGCGAAATGTCCGGATCGGATCGCGATCATGAGATGCATCTGGCCGACACCTGAAATCGAAGACATCATCGTTGATGTTATGGATGACGCGGTGGAGCATGTCCCGGGAGACGGCTTGCATCTCCTTTTAGAAGCGACACGGGAGCGCGTTTTTAGACTGGCTGATGGAGAGATCCACCAAACCGCAGACAGAAAAGACCTCCGTCTTATCGTGACGGCTATCGAAGGTAACCGGCAAGGGGTTGTCTCCACCGGACTTCTCGTTCCCGACGAGATACACACCGCCATAGGCCGGGCGCGGCGGATCTGCAGTTTTCTTCCGCCCGATCCGCAATTCCCCGGTCTGCCGGGTCCGGTGAAGGCAGCGCAGGACGGCGGCGATCATCATGACCGGGAGACGGCCAATGCCACATCCGAGGAGCTGGCGCGTATCGCATCCGTCGGGCTTGAAACGGCGCGCGCCGAGGGCGCCATCGCGGCCGGAGCGCTGAGTGTGCGGGAGAATCTGTTCCTGGCTCGCGACAGCGAGGGGCTGGCTTCGCGCAGCATTTCTACAAAAGCTGATCTATCCCTTACCTGTTTCGCGGGATCGGGCGGCAAGCAGAGCTCGGGTTACTCAAATCGATTCGCCTGGAGACTATCCGATCTGAATCCCGAAGAAACGGCGATCAAGGCCGCGCGCAAAGCAAAATACGGCATTGTCCGCCGTTCTCTGAATCCGGGTTTTTATACGGCGATTCTCGGACCGACCGCGGTCGCGGATTTGGTCGGTATTCTGGCGCACATCGGATTCGGCGCAACAGAAGTGAACGAATACCGCAGTTTCGCCAGCGGGCGGTTGGGCGAAAAAGTTTTGGATGAAAAGTTCACTCTCCGGGATGACCCGCAGCATCCCCAGACCGCGGCGCCGGGAATCGACTATGAGGGTATTCCCACAAAACCCCTGACTTTTGTGGAGAGGGGTGTGCTGAAAGACATCGCCACGAATCACCGCACGGCCCATCTCGGCAATAAACCATCCAATGGGCGGGGCGCCGATCCTTTATCAAGGTGGACCGATATCTTGATGAATCATCTTGTCATGGAGCCGGGCGCCACATCGCGCGAAAAGATGATACGTTCGGTTCATAGGGGCATCCTGATCAACCGCCTCTGGTACGCCAGAGTTGTACAACCGCGCGAAACGCGGATCACGGCGCTGACACGGAACGGACTGCTGACGATCGACGGAGGAGAAATCACGGGCGCGGCCGGCAACTTCAGGACAAACCTATCGCTCGTGGAACTCCTCTCGCATCTCAAGGCCGTATCCGACACAACAGTGCCGACCCATGGCGTTGTTGCGCCGACTCTTCTTGTTGAAGGATTCCCACTGACCAGTCCCAGCGCTTAGGTGGAGCAGGGAGGTATTCTTTAGATGTCATTCAGATTCTGGGTGCCGATCTTTACGGCGGTTTTTTCAATTTTCGCCGTATCGTTCATACCCGGTTCCGCCCACGCCGTCTCCAAGCGCCCGCTGGCCGTTCATGACGTCGTGATGATGGCCACTCCTCAGCAGGCCGACTTCAGTCCGGATGGCGATTGGATCGCCTATGTCCTGCGCACCGCCGACCTGGATAAGAACCAGATGCGGCGGCAAATTTATCTTGCCTCGCGCCGCGGCGGCAAGCCGCGCGCTGTCACCCGCGGGAATGAATCGGCTCAGCGTCCCGACTGGTCACCGAATGGCAGCTATCTCGCTTTCCTCAGGAAACCTGATGCACCCGGCGCGAAGGAAACAGATGACGAACAGCTCTGGCTCTTGCCAATGGGCGGTGGAGAGCCCTTCCCTTTGACGAACCTCGGCGGTGGTATTTTAGACTATGCCTGGACACCGGATGGACGGTCGATCCTCGTCCTGACCCCCGAGGATCAGGCGGCCGGAATGAAGGAATATGCCGGGAATCGGGAGGAGAAAGGTTATGACGCTGACGCGAAGGACAAAAATATTCCTCGGAAGATCCTTTGGCGTTATCCCGTTCCCGAGGGAGATCCCAAGCTTCTCTTCCGCGGTGATCGCGGGATGGAGGAATTCGAGCTAAGCCCCGACGGGCAATGGGTCGCCTATTTGTCAAACCTCACCGGTGTTCTCGCGGATGAGAACGAGACGGAAATTTATCTCCTGGGGCTCAACGAAGAACGCATCCGCCGGCTCACACATCGCTACGGCGCCGAAGGCAACATTCATTGGACTCACGATGGAGAGGGTGTCATTTGCACCGCCGTGAAGACCGACTCGCTCATGTTTTCCCAGATGGAAGTGTATGTCCTTCCCGTGGGCAGCCGGCGCCTGGACAATCGAGATCATGTTCCTTTCTCGCGGTGGATCCCCTGGACAAATCTCCTCGATCGCGAGGTCGACGCTTTTCTATGGCCCGCCAAGAGCGGCGCCGGCTTTGTCATCGCGCAGGATCATTTTTCCGCGCGGCTGGCGACACTCGACGGCGAGGGTACGGCGCGCTGGCTGACCGATCCGCGTAAAGTTATACAATATGGCGCCGTCTCAGACGACGGGAAATATCTTGCCCTCACCATCGAGACGCCTGAATCGCCCGCGCAACTTGTTCTCGTAAACTACGAAGGGCGGATTGCGCGGGTGCTGGATGAACCGAACAAAGACCGCTTTAAAGATATTCAACCGGCGTGGCAGAGCGTTTATAGCTGGAACAGTTTCGACGGCCAGGAAATCGAGGGCCTGCTCATTCAACCCTGGTGGACCGAGGTTCTTCCGCCCTATCCGCTGATTGTAGATATCCACGGCGGTCCGTCTTGGCATGTGACGCATGAGCTAAGCCAGACGATTCAGACCTGGGCCGGCGAAGGGTATCTGGTGCTGGCGCCCAATTACAGGGGAAGCACAGGGTATGGAAATGAATTCTCCATTTCAAACGTGCGCGATCTCGGCGGCGGCGATTATCGGGATATCATGGCCGGTGTGGATCAGTTGATTGCGGACGGCATCGCCGATCCCTACCGAATCGCCATTATGGGCGGGTCGTATGGCGGCTACATGGCGAATTGGGCTATTACACAATCGAGCCGGTTCGCCGCGGCGGTATCTGAGTACGGCATTTTCAGCCTGATCACTGACTTCTCGATGAGCGATTATCCCATGTGGGAGAAATCATATCTCCGAAAATATTATTGGGATGATCTCGGCGCCTACCTGCAAATGTCGCCGGTTTTCCACGCCGAAAATGTCACAACCCCCGTATTGATCATGCATGGCGAAGCAGACAATAACACCTTCATCTCCAACTCGATGGAAATGTATAGGATGCTTCGAACGCTCGGCAAGACCGTCGAGTTCCATCAATTCCCTCGTGAAGGGCACGGCTTTGCCGAACCGGCGCACAAACTCGAGGAAATGCGCCTCGCCCGCTCTTGGTTCGACCGTTTCGTGACGCATGGAGCCATCTGGCCCCCTGAATACAACGAGCTTCGAAAAACACCGCGCGAGCATCTTCCGCCGTTTCTCGCCGATCAGATCCGGTCAATCGATGATCTCCCCCGCCTCTACCGGCCGGGCGATACGCTGAGCGTCAATCGCGGGACCCCATTACAAGCGATCGTGGGTGAGATCAGCACACCGAGCAGCTACGGCGATGAGAGGCCGGGTGGACGTTTTGTAGAAGTAGAGATACTTCTCTCCCATCAAGGCTGGGGGATGCGTTCGTATCCGCTGCAAATGAATGATGTCGTGATGCTGGGGCCCTCCGGCCGGAATCATCCTCCGGCGGGAATCCCCTTTTCCGCTCATGGCCAGACAACATTAATCCACGGCGAAAATCTCATGGTGCGCCTATCACCCGAACCGACGGGAATAGGTCAATGGCAGCCGGTTCGCGTCACCTTCGATATTCCAAGAGATCTACATCATGTGCCCCTCGTGATCGGTCCCTTCCCACCGGTTCTGATCAATGTGGGTGAATCAGTGGCTAATTAACAACATGGAAGGCGGATTAACGTGCCGAACCCGGAAATCTTCACTCGGGAAGAACGCCGGCTGTTGGAGCCCTACTTCACAAATCTCGACGAACGGGTCTTTGCTTTAACAAATCTGCCCGAGGTGGTCAAAGGCGCCCTCTTCGCACGCTACTCCCGATCACCGAAATCCCTCCGCCGCCTTTTTCTTGATGAATTCATTGATACCGATCACGGCGCCGCGTTCGATACCGGCGCCGGCCTCCGCCGCGCCCGGGAACTGTACGACCGCGTCTTTATCGAGTTCGGGGATGATTCGGTCGCTCAACTCGGCGGCGCGCATCTCGCCGTCGAGGGCGCATCGAATATCCTCACCAAGATTCTCGAGCGCGGCCGCCTCATGTCTTACCTTGAACAATCAACCCGCTATATCCCCTTCACCAGCAGGCTGGACGGACGCTGGCGTTATTGCATTCCGCCGGAACTCGAGAATCATCCCGCGCGGAAGGTCTATATCGAAGTGTTGGATGAGATCTTCGAGACTTATACAGAGTGGGTAAAGCCTTTGCAGGAGCTTCTTTCAACCCGGTTTCCGCAGGGAACGGAATCGGTTGCGGTCCATCATCGAACACTTCAAGCAAAGGCATTGGATATTCTGAGGGGATTGTTGCCGGCGGCGACAACGTCCAATTTGGGACTCTTCGGCTCCGGGCAGGCCTTTGAATCCCTTCTATTGCGAATGCGGGCTCATCCATCAGCGGAAGCGAGAGAAACAGCACGCTTAATGCTCCATGAATTACGAAAGGTGATTCCAGAGTTTCTTAAACGCGTGGACCAGGAAGAGCGGGGTGTTGTATGGAGCCGCTATCTATCGGAAACCAGGGAAGAAACAGAACGGATGGCGTCTGAGTTTTTTGGAGAGGATTCCCCGTTATCGAAGGAGGAAAAGGGACCTGCGGAAAAATCGCAGACGGTGCAGCTGACCGATTTTGATCCTGAGGGTGAAATCAAAGTCATCGCCGCGGCGCTTTACTCCACTTCAAATCTGCCGGATGGGGAATTGCTGGCGCGCGTGCGCCGGATGCCTCACGAAGACCGAGTGCGGGTTCTCAAGGCCTATGTCGGATCCCGTCGCAATCGGCGGCACAGGCCGGGGCGCGCCTTTGAGCGCACATCGTATCGCTTCGATATCCTCTCCGATTACGGCGCTTTCCGCGATCTGCAACGCCATCGGATCCTCAGCATTGAATGGCAGCAGCTGACGACCCATCATGGTTATCATTTTCCGCAGGAATTGGAAGCCTCCCCACTGGGCGACCGCTGGCATCAGATCATGACCCGCTCTTCGGAGCTGTTCCATCGATTGGCGGTTGAGGGTTTGGAGCGTGTCGCTTCGTATGCCGTCTGCATGGCTTACCGTATCCGCTACTACATGGAAATGAACGCCCGTGAGGCAATGCATCTGATCGAATTGCGGACGGCCCCGCAGGGACACACCTCCTATCGCCTTATCGGGCAGGAGATGCACCGATTAATCGCTGAGACGGCCGGTCATCGAGCGATCGCCGAGGCGATCTCTTTCGCCGATCACACATCCGGTGAAGAAGGTCGTTTGAGCGCGGAGATGTCATTGGAAACGCGTCGGACGGATCATGGAAGCATATTGAGGCTCGAAGAATAGCGCCGCGGCGCCGGATAGAGAAACGCCCTGCCGGGACAAGAAACTCCGGATGAACAGATGCATCTTGCCGGCCGGGCGCCCCTTTTCAATCCGCCTACGCCGTTGTGTTTATCTTATGCGAAGCCACCTTGAATTGACTGAGCAATTTCTGCAGTTCAGATGCCATCTCCGTCAATTTCTCGGAGTTGGCCCGTGTCTCCACCGCACCCGCCGCTGCATCGCCCGCCGAGTTGTTGACACCTTGAATGTTTGAGGAGATTTCATTGGCGCCTTGCGCGGCTTGACTTGCATTATTGGCAATCTCACCGGCTGCCGTCGAGGCGCCGCTAATGTTACTGGCAATCTCATTTATCGTCGCGGATTGCTCTTCAACAGCGCTGGCAATGGTTTGTGTGATTGAATTGACTTCCGTAATGACGTCGGAAATCTCCTTTATCGCTTCGACCGCATTGCCGGTGTTTGATTGCATCTCCTGAATCTGCCGCCCGATTTCTTCGGTCGCCACGGCGGTCTGCTTCGCTAATTCCTTGACTTCATTGGCGACAACGGCAAATCCCTTGCCGGCCTCCCCGGCCGAGGCCGCCTCGATGGTGGCATTCAGAGCCAGGAGATTTGTCTGATCGGCGATATCGCTGATTGCATCGAGCACTTTGCCGATTTCTGCGGAGGAGCTGTTCAAGCGTTCCATTGTTTCCCTTGTTTGTTTTGTTTTGGAATCGGCCGATATCGCAATAGACGCCGCCTGCCCACAGTTCCCCGCCACTTCGCTCAATGATGAACTCATCTCCTCAATCGAGGAGGCCACGGTATTTACCGAAGTGGACATTTCATTAGCGCCGGAAGCCATGTTCACAATATTTGTCGAAAGTTGCTCTGTCGCCGCTGCAACATTGCTTGCCTGGCCTCGCATAACTTCGGAGCTCGACGCCAAGTTGTTGGATGTCACGGTCATTTCTTCAACCGAGTCCAGCACAGTGCGAGTGTGCTCCAGGACTTGAGAGATAACGGTTTGGATCTTTTCCGCAAAGATATTGAACTGACCGGCCATCCGGCCGATTTCATTGTCAACCGAATCATCCAATCGGGCGGTTAGATCGCCATCCCCCATTGCAATTTCCTGCATCGCGCGGCCCGCCGCACAAATCGGCTTTATAATAATGGCGCTTAGCATAAGGGATGAGGCAACAAGCGCGATTGTCACGAGAAGCAGGATTCCCTGAATCTTGAACTGGAGATCCCGCGCTTCCTTTCGGATGGCGGTACCTTGAGCTTGCACTTCGGCGTCGATGAAGTCGATATACTCACCGGTGCCAAAAACCCAATTCTTCTGCGGATATAGTTTCACATAAGAGAGTTTCGCGTATCCTTCGTCTGTTGTTCCGCCGCCCGATTTTGGTTTGGGCCAGTAATAGGTGACCGTTCCCGCGCCCTTTGCTTTCACAACGGCATTCATATCGACAAAGAGGTTCGTCTCTTTGATATGCGACACCTCTGCCGCGTTTTTGTTGAAGATCCTTCCATCATGAGCGATTTTCTCGAATTTCTTCTTATCTCTGAAATCGGAGATGTCGGTGCCATCGAGTTTTGGAACCGTTGGGTGCATGACCATTTTCGGTTTCGTGGGATCTACGGGATCATACGAGTGAATCCATATATAGGCGGATCCATACTGCAGATTTTTCACGAGATTCAGACACTCCGCTTCGGACCCTCCCGCCATCTCACACTTCGTTACGGCGGCAATCGCCAGATCAACCTGCGCACTCAATCTTGAGGCAACCGCCTCTTCATATTGCGCCCGCAACCCCTGCAATCTACCATCCGTCTTACTTTCCATACCGGTCATGATAACAATCTGGACGACGGTCATTCCCAAAATGACAGGGACAACGACCCCGATAAGCATCTTTGCACGAATACTGGAAAACAGCTTCCCGGAAAGGATGGCAGGCATGGCGCAACTCCTTATTTTTAAACTCCTTGCACGGTTCTTGTCGCCGGCGACAGACAGGCCGGTGTCCACATCGGAGTTAAAACAGTGATGTTCATTAAATCGGTGACGCGGGAGGGGATCTGTAATTTTCGTTGCGGGTGTGGGCCGGAGAGAAACTATCTCTATATCGCCCTTTCAGACCCCCTTGGGCCCCCTTGGAAGACTGGGATTTCGACCCAAATTCGTGTGGATCCCCAATCCCCTGAGGCCCTACGATCAGGATATGACCCTCGGTGACACGACATATTCGAGACCAAAGATCGCCGTGCTGATCCTTTGCGCCGGCGCCTCACGGCGCATGCGATTTCCAAAATTTCTTTTGGAGATTCAGCGAAAATCAGCGGTGTCTCTGATTTCCTCCATCGCATTGGAACAGCTGGAGGGACCAGTGGCGATTGTGGCGCGGCCGGAGGAGCGAGAGATTATTGAAACATTATCCGGATTGCCGGATTCTCAACGCTTGTACATCATCGAAAACTCAGATCCGGATGCGGGCCGGACGGGTTCGATCCAGGCGGGATTGCAACACTTTTCAAGACTCAGTAGTGAATCACCATCCGGCTGTTTAATTTGGCCGGTTGATCTTCCGCTGGTTCGCCCGCAAACTGTGCGGCGCCTGGGTTATAAGTTGGAATGGTCCGGTCCCTCGGCGGTCATCATCCCGACTTGGGAGAGCCGAGGTGGACATCCCGTCGCCGTCGGCAAGAACCATTGGCCCGCTTTGTTTGAGATGGGCCCGGATACTCCTCTCCGGGAACTTTGGAAAGATCCAAAATGCTGTATTGAAATGTTGCCGGTTGAAGATCCTGGTATCCGGGTTGATCTCAACACGCCGGAAGAGGCGGAGCGCTGGCTAGGGGCTCCCGCACGACCTTGGTCGCCCTAATCTTATGCACTCGAGTTTCATACGCTTGAGTCGTTACACTCTTGGGCTATTATGAACCTGGTTTCATGAAACCGAAAAGATGGAGATATGATTGAAATCTTGAACAAAATGATCGAACTCCTGCAGCGTGGGGAAACCTTTGCTGTGGCCTCGGTGCTCCGCGCTAAAGGATCCCCGGGACGGATCGGTCACAAAATGATAGTTCGATTCGATGGCTCCACGATCGGGACCGTCGGGGGCGGTTCAGTGGAAGAGCAAGTTAAAGCCGACGCCATGAATGCGCTGAAAAAGGGCGAAGGGATTTTCAAAGCCTACGACCTCTCTCAAAAATCACCCACCGGCATCGACAGTCTATGCGGAGGAAGACAAGACATGGCCATCGAGATTGTTCCCGGAAGGCCTCATCTTTTAATCATGGGCGCGGGTCATATGGGCCGCAGTATCAGCGACCTCTGCCGGCTTCTCGATTATGGCTACTCGGTCGTAGACGATCGAGCGGAGTTGACGAATCGAGATGACTGGGATAACGCGCAGGGTGTTTTTTGTTCTGATCCGGCTGAGTTCTTGCGTACCGCCGATGTGACACCCTATACGCATTTGCTGATCATGAATTATACACATCAGCTGGACGGCGAGTCGTTGCAAGCGGCGCTGGAGCGTTTCCCCGGCATTATCGGCATGATCGGCTCCACTCGGAAGCGGGACGCCATTTACAAGTCACTATCGGATAAATTGCGGGAAAAAACCTCATCCGTCAGATGCCCGGTCGGGTTGACATCGATCCCGGCAAGATCCCCCGCCGAGATCGCCGTGGCGATTCTTGGTGAGATCATAGGAGACCGGTACGGAGCCTAACGCCCGGGAGGACTCCGCTTAATATGTTTAGGAGATTCGCGGTATGCCTTTTTCATATTCCATTGATCTTGAGAAGGGTGTTGTAAATGTCAGAGGCTGGGGTGAAATATCATGGGATAATCTCAGCGAACACCTTGGCCACCTTCTCTCGGATCCGGCCCTGCCGCATCCTTATCGGCATCTTGTGGACCTGCGCGAAGCTGAAAATTTCACTTTGACTTCCGATGACGCCCGGAAGACGGCCGCTCTTTTTGCACAAAGGCCGGCACTCATAGACGGCAGGCTCGCCTTCATTGCAACCGAACCGCTCGTGTACGGCATGGTCCGGGTTTTGCAGGCCGTGTCCAGGAAAACTATCAATATCGGTGTCTTCTCAAACCGGGCTGAAGCGGAAGCCTTCCTTGAATTGTAATACCAGAAATTCATTGAATTATAAATCCACAAGTTTTCTGTTTGTATATGCATGGAGACCGCAATGACAGGAAGAACAAAAACCGCCCCTGCATTTTCGCTTCCCGACAAGGATGGCCGGATTGTCAATCTGTCTGATTTTTCCGGCAAATGGATTATACTTTATTTTTACCCAAAAGACAACACCTCGGGCTGTACGCTGGAGGCCATCGACTTCACAGCTATAAAAAAGGATCTGGCAAGGAGAAATGCTATTGTCATCGGTGTGAGCCCCGATCGCCCCGACTCGCACAAGAACTTCATCCAGAAACACAGGCTGGATGTCCTGCTGCTGTGTGATGAAGAGAAGAAGGTGCTGAAGAAATATGGAGCCTGGGGACTCAAGAAGAATTATGGCAAAGAATACGAAGGCGTCATCAGAACAACAGTTCTGATTTCACCTGACGGCAAGATCGCCGATATCTGGCCTAATGTCAAAGTCAGGATCAAAAGATCCGGCGGCGAAGTGAAACACGCCGATGCCGTCCTGCAGAGGCTGGATGAACTGAATTAGCCCGGGAAATTCAGGGGGGTTGGAAATCATGACGTCACAAGACAATTCGAGCAAAATGAACGAGACAATCCGTCTCCTCCACGAACGGGCGAGTCTGCGAAGTTATGATGACCGGGCAATCGAGCCGGAGGTTATGTCGGCAATCCTTGAAGCGGGCATGCATGCCCCTACCGGGGGAAATCTGCAGCCGTACTCGATTATTCAGATAAATAAACCGGAGACACTGGAGAAGCTCGGAGAGATGTGCGAGCAGAAATTCATCGGTACGGCCCCGGTCAATCTGGTCTTCTGTCTCGACTTGCGACGGAATAGGCGCTTGGCCGAAATCGGCGTCGCTCCTTATACAGCCCAGCACTCCTTCCGGCATTTTTGGGTGGCGTTCCAGGACACATTGATTGCCGCGCAAAATATCTGTACCGCGGCCGACGCCTTAGGTCTCGGCTCATGCTATGTCGCGACAATATTGGAGCATATTGAGGAGATCTGCCGCATGTGCCGTCTTCCGGAGGGTGTCTTTCCCATCGTATTGCTCACTCTGGGATATCCCAAAACCAAGCCCACGATCAGAAAGAAGTTCAGCACCGATATCATGGTTCATAAAGAGACCTACAAGGATATCCCCGATGACGTACTCTATAGCGCCTATATTGAGAGAGAAGACAACAAACAACTCATCCTCAATGAGGATCGCCTGGAAAAGATAAAGCGGGTCTGTCAGCGCACGCACGGCGAAGACTATGCGGAGAAATGTGAAGAAGCGATTAAGAAGGCCGGCTATATCAACCCTGTTCAAAACAGATTCGGCCTGCACTACAAAGCCGATGAGATGCCGCAGGGGAATTTGGATTTTCTTGCTCAGCTCGAGAACCAGGGTTTTGATTGGTTCAAGGAGTGGGTCCCCAGGTCAGATTGAGCGTGGAGGCATCTTCCTAAAAAATTTCCAGAATAATCATCCTACCCTAGACTGAACCTGACGTCCCATCGCATCGTCTAATAGCTGAACTCATTGACAGATCCAAGAGGAGCGCTTGACCGCGAATGGCTCTTGAGAATGAAAACGCCGTTATCCGGCGCTGCCAACGCGGCGAAATCGACGCCTTTGAGACCATCTATCATTATTACGAGGAACAACTTATGGCGGTGGCGTTCCGCCTGCTGAGCAACCGCGAGGAGGCCGAAGAGGCCCTTCATGATGCGATGTTCAAGGCCTACCGCAAAATAGGACAATTCCGCCATCAGGCCTCGTTCTCAAGCTGGCTGCACCGGATCGTCATCAATATCTGCTATGACCGGTTGCGCAAAATGAAACGCCGCGGGGCACAGAAGCCCTTGGAGGAGCTCGGGGAGATCGGCAGGGAGGACAATATGGAACTGCGGCGGCGCCTGCATGAAGCGATTGCCGGGTTGCCTCCAAAGATGAAGACCTGCTTTGTGCTGTTCGTGCAGCAGGGGTACAAGCAACAGGAGATCGCCGACATGCTGGATATCAAGTTGGGAACGGTCAAGCTCCATGTTTACGAAGCCCGGACCCGTCTGCGCGAGACTCTGGCCGATCAAATGTGAAAGGGGTCGGCTGAAGTCTATGATGGAAGTATCTGAAAGAAGAGTCCGACAAAGATGATTCATAGAAGTGTTTCATAGAGGTGTCCACCCGATGAATTGCGACAAGTATCGACAGCGCGAGATTGGTGAAATCACACCGGACGAATTCGCCCGACACGCAGAGACGTGTCGGATCTGCGGAGACGCCCTCCGCATCGATCGCCGTATCGAATCCGAGGCGGCCGGCCTCCCGATTCCGGATCCCACTCCCGGCCTCTGGTGGAAAATCGCCGTCGATCTCGAAAGGGAACAGATCCGCGACCGATTGCTTTGGCGTGATCTGTCGGCTCATCTCAAGAAATGGATCCGTCCACAACACCATCCGGTGTTGAAAATCGCCGCTGTATCCGTTCTTGCGATCGGCCTGGCTTTCATCTTATACCCGCGCTCCTCTCCAACCATCAGGAGAAATCTGTTAACAGAACAGGCGCTCGATCGGGCTGAAGCGCTTGAAAACGAATATGTACAAGCGATCGAGGAACTGGAGTTGCTTGCCCAACCGCTGATCGCCGACATTGATACCGAGTTGCGGCTGCACTATCGTTCACGCCTCGAGACGATCGATACGCAAATTAGACGCTGCCGCGCCGCGCTGGAAAGCGATCGCGGCAACGCTCATATTCGGCGCTATCTGCTCACCGCCTATCAGGATAAACAGGAAACAATAGCCAACCTTATTAGACTATCCGAACAATCAAAGAAATCTCCAAGGATGAGAAAGGAGCTTGAGATATGACAACTCGAACACGACCGACGATGGGATTTCTCGCACAGTCTATTATAGCATCCGCCTTTTTAATCGCGTCGCCATTTCTCGTCGCATCCCCGGCATCAGCCGGCAAAACCGAGAATTTTACATGGAGTACCGAGATGATCAGCGATGAGGTTGTGCCGACGCATACACTTATTATATCCAGTCCCGGTGGATCCATTACGATCGAACCGAGCGATCAGAACATTATCTCATTGAAAGCGACACTCGAGATGGTCAATGTCGACAAAAGAAATATGGACCGCTTTGCACAAGAAACGAAAGTCACTCTGGAACCGCGTAAGGACAGCTATCAGGTTATTGTTAAAACTCCCGAATCGATTGGGATAACATTGAAAAATCTACCCAGAATCGTCAGGGGTTGTATTGAAGAACTCAAAGGCGGCGGGTGGAACTATTTTCCGTCGGCGGAAGTCGATTTGGAAATAAAAATTCCTCGTGACATGCCGGCGCAAATCGAAACCAGCTACGGCAACGTCTCGGTGACCGGTATCAGCGGAGAGATTGAGATTGTTAATGAAAGCGGCGAGGTCACGCTTCAAGACATTGGGGGCGGCGCCAAGATACGAAACAGCTATGGCAAAGTCAGCGTCTTACACTGCTCCGGCGATATCGCCGTCATTAATAGCAGCGGCGAAGTCGATATCGAGGGCGCCGGCGGCACCGTCGATGTTCAATCCTCCTATGAAGACATCTCCGTTCGGCAGGTCTCAGGAGCCGTCATCCTTCGCAATGAGAGCGGCCGGGTGACAGCGATCGATATCGGTGGTGATGTGCAAATTGAGAGTTCCTATGAGCCGGTGCGGGTCGCGCACGTAACCGGCGGGGCGACGATCACTTGCGAGAGCGGCGCGATCAACGTTCTGGACATCGGCGGCGACGCCCACATCAAAACCTCCTATGAACCGGTCGAGCTGAGCGATGTCAAAGGAAGCGCCGGGATCGACGCCTCGAATTCCGAGATCTCGGTCGAGGGGGTTTTGGGATCCGTCGATATTAAGTCCAGCTATGAGCGCGTTCACGTTTTGAAGGTCGGCGGATATTGCACTGTCCGAACCGAATCAGCGCAAGTGATATTGGGTGAAATCACGGGAGAGGTGAACGTCCGATCGAGCTACGAATCTATCGAAGCCCGCAATATCGGCGGCGCCCTCTCGATCGACGGAGATTCCAGCCCCGTCATCGTCGATAGGGTCGACGGACCCCTCAAGATCCAGAACAGCTATGAATACGTCATCGTGAAGGGCACGAAATCCTCGGTGCAGATCACCGGGAGCAGCAGCCCGGTTGAGATTTCTGAGATCCGCGCCTTCCCCAGCGATGGCCTGATCGATGTCGCCACATCATATGAACGAATCACCCTCTACCTCCCCGCGGATCCTTCGGCCCGCATCCGGGCTGCGACCAGCGACGGCGAGATCGAATCCGACTTCCCCATGACCTACCAGAAGAATGGGGAGTGGAGAGCGGAGATGGAGCTGGGTTCGGGAGGGTGTGAGATCACCCTTGAGACCTCAGGCGACATCTATATAAAGAAGGCTCATTGATCCGGCCTTCCGTCAAAGACCGGATCAGCAGCTTGGGTTGCAACCGCTGGCCGCATTGAAGACCGCCACAATGAAGCTTGCCGTCGTGAATATTTTCATACTATCATAGGTTAGTACTAAATTTTGAAGTTCTCCGGAGGGAAAATGGACTTCGAACGCAGCGTCCAAGTCTTTGAAGATCTTGGGCTTAGTCGACTCGAGGCCGAAATCTATCTTTATCTCGTCCAGAATGCCCCCGCGACCGGGTATCGGGTGGCCAAAGGGCTCAACCGGCCGAACTCCAACACCTATAAGTCCATCGAGACACTGGCTTCAATGGGAATGCTGCTCGCTGAGGACGCCCATCGCCGGCAATGGCGGGCGATTCCCGTAAAGGACCTCCTCGACCGGATGGAGCGCCGGTTCCAGGAAAGAAAAATCTGGGCTGAAAAGAATATCCGTCCCCATGAACCCGTCGAAACCGATGACAGAATCTATCACCTCACAACAACTGACCAGGTTTTCGAACGGGCCGAGTGGATGCTGGAGAGATCCAAACGAGATGCCTTCATCGCCCCATTTCCAAAAGTTTACACCCGCCTATGCGAACCGATTCGCCGGGCGATCTCATGCGGCATTAAGGTCGCCCTCCTTGTTTATGAACCGACTCAGATGCCGGGGGCCCAGGTCGCCCTGCATAAAGACGCCCGTTCTCTCCTCGAGCGCCGGCCGGGACAGTGGCTGACAATGGCAACCGATGCTTCGCAATGGCTGCTGGCCACCATCGCCCCCGACGGCGATACGGTCCAGCAAGGGGTCTGGACCGCCAATCCGATGGTCGCCCGGGCTTACCACCATTGCGCCCACTCGGAATTCCTCATTTCGGCCATGCTGGCCGATCCCGCCGCCCACCATCCGGCACCGGCGCTCTATGACCGGTGGATCCATAAACTGCCCTACCCCAGGGAAAACCCAACGAGAGCAGAGTGAAGCGCAAAGGACGCACCATGAAATCCGGTTCATTCTGGAGACAGAAACCTCTCTGGTGGGCTTATCGGATCGCCATGGGTTTGGCGGTCTTGCTTGTCGTCATGCCGAGTCTCTATCTCGGCATTCATCGATGGATACCCATACCCATGACCTCTTTCATGATCCAGGATCGTCTCCATGCCAGATTCGCCGGAGAGCAGGATTATATATTTCGTTATGAATGGACCCCGTGGCATCAGATCTCCCCACATGCAGGTATCGCCGTTGTGGCGGCGGAAGACCAAAAGTTTCCATGGCATTCCGGCTTCGATGTCGAGGCGATCGAAGAGGCCTGGGAAGATCATCAGAAGGGCGGGCGCCTGCGCGGGGCGAGCACGATTTCGCAGCAGGTCGCCAAAAATCTCTTTCTATGGCCAGGGCGCAACTTTGTTCGCAAGGGTTTTGAAGCCACCTTCACTATCCTGATCGAATTCTTCTGGCCAAAGAAACGCATCCTTGAGGTTTATCTCAATACGGCGGAAATGGGCCGCGGCGTCTTCGGTGTCGGGGCGGCCGCCCGGCTTTACTTCAACAAATCACCCGGAAATCTCACAGCGCATGAATCCGCCCTGCTCGCCGCCGTCCTGCCGAATCCCATCCGTCTTCGCGCTGATAGACCCTCGGCCTACGTCAACCGGCGCGCGGAATGGATTCAAAAGCAGATGCGGCAACTCGGTGGGGCCTATTACCTCAGCGGGATTTGACCGGCGGATCCCTCAACGACAACCTCAACCGGCGTTGATCGGCCGGAGTTCCCAAACCTCCCCTGGACATCCGGCCGCGGCTGCTCCATCATTAGCCGGTCATGACTCCATTACATAAACATAAGCATGGTCACAGCCATGGACACCGACCGGCACCGTCCCAGGCCGGTGACTATCACCGCACCTTTATCATTGGGATCTGTCTCAATGCCGGTTTCGTATTCATTGAGGCCTTGTCTGGAATTATTTCCGGGTCGCTGGCCCTGCTGGCCGACGCGGGGCACAATCTCAGCGATGTCTTGGGCCTTATCCTTGCATGGGGCGCCACCCGGCTCGCAACCCGGGCGCCAACACCTTATCATACCTATGGTTTTCGCCGTTCGACGATCTTCGCCGCCCTGCTCAACGCGATTATCCTGCTGTTCGCCATCGGCGGCATCGCCTGGGAATCGATGCGCCGGTTGAACAATCCCCCACCCGTAGCGGGCGGCACCATAATGATTGTGGCGGCGGCCGGCATTGTCATCAATGGACTGACCGCCTGGCTCTTCTGGTCGGGCCGGCGGCATGATCTCAATATCCGCGGAGCTTTCCTCCATATGGCGGCCGACACATTGGTTTCGGCCGGCGTCGTCCTCGCCGGGCTGGCCATCACACTGACACATCTGCTCTGGATCGATCCTCTCATCAGTTTCATTATTGTGGTGGTCATTTTTGCCGGAACATGGGGATTGTTAAAGGAATCGGTTCTCATGGCGATGGATGCCGTCCCAAAGGGAATCGATCCTGTCGCCGTTCGCGCTTATCTGACGGATCTCCCTGGCGTCACAGCCGTGCATGACCTTCACATTTGGGCGACAAGCACTACGCAAACAGCCCTTACCGTACATTTGGTAAAGCCCGATCCCACAGATGATGACGCGGTGCTCACTCACATTTGCATCGCTCTCAAAAATGATTTCGGTATCAGCCATCCCACAATACAGTGGGAGCGGAACGATTGCGCAGCGCCCTGCGCTCCCCGGTCTTCATGATAAATACACTTTATTATTTCTCTGTAATATAAATATTTCCGTTTGTTGTGCGAATCTCCACGGGAATTTTCCCCCCGCGAATGTCTCCGGTTCCATATAAATACTTCTTCGGGCTGCCCTCCGATGTATCCCAATCCCGACTGCCTTCCGTTTCAATATCAAGTTCTGTGACGAATTGAAAATCCTGACTGCTGTTGCGTGTAAAGGCAATTCTGAGATCGAGGTCCATGGAAAAGCCTTTTGGAACGACCAATCTAATATCGCCATACCCGGAAGCCAGTCTGACACCTTTCCCTTTTCCGTCACCCTCTCCGGTAATCGTGACGTCGATGTCCCCTGCCCCCGTACCGGCCGTCACTGAACCGCCTTCCAACTCGATTTCAATATCACCGCCGCCCGTTTTGGCATGAACGAATTTCGCCGCATTCTCTATATGAATATCACCGCCACCGGTCGTGACATCGGCCCCTTCCGGCGCCTCATCGACATTAATTTCTCCTCCTGCGGTCAAAATCAAAATGGTTTCCGGATCATAATCGTCTGCCGAACCCCCACCGGGCCCTCGTGAATGCCCGGTACGATCGCGCACATTGCGATATTGGACATTCCCACCGCCGGATGTGGCCTTCAGATCTCCAATAACATTTTCGACAAGCACCGGGCCGCCGCCCGTCGTGATTTTTCCGTCCATTTCGCAATCGATGACTTCGATTTCGCCGCCGCCGCTGGTCAAATGCGCCTCGCCTTTACATCTCTTTATTGAAATGCTCCCACCCGCAGTTCTCCCGGAAAAGCGTCCTTCAAGATTGATCAACTCCAATCCGCCGCCATTCGATCGGAATTCGATATCACACATCCTTGGGACTTTAACTCTGAAATGTAACGAACTCGTTTGACGATGCCTGCCCTTCACCCACTCGGCAACTACCTCGCAGCCATCTTGATCTTCTTCAATCGAAATGTTATGATCCTCCACATCGCCGCTATTGTCGTACCAGGCAATGCGGATCACTGATTTGTCCCAGCCCTCAGCGAGTACGGATCCGCCCTCATTTATATCGAGCCTGAGCAACTGACCCGGTTTAAAGACCAGCTCTTCCACCTTCTCGTCCTGCCCGGAGGCCATACCCGTTATAAACAAAAGGCTTATTGAAACCAGAGTAACCCAAAGATTTTCGCGAGCGGTAAGCATATCAATCCCTCCTTATATGGGCGGGCCGCGAACCCGCCTCAGATTCACCATAAACCACTAATACTGATTGGTTGAATATTACATATACAATTCAACACCGCACAGCCGGATTACAAACCCTTGACGTGCTCAGCAGCATACTGCACGACAGCCGGATTTCCTTCCTGATCGGAAGATCGGATCGCCTGCCAAATTGCATCCGCCTCGACCGCCTGGCTGGACAATGCCTCCAGCGCCTTCAATCGCAATTGAACCGCCGGATCATTCTTCAACGTTATAAGCAGCGCATCCTTAACGGTGGAGTCAAATGTTTGTTGCTCCAGAGCCGTCATCGCTTTTAAACGAACCACCTGATTCGGATCATTGTGCAATGTATAAACTAGAGCTTCTTCAAGCCGCGGATCCCGTAATTGCGGGACCACCGCCATCGCTTTCAGCCGCCCTCCCAAGGTGTGTGAATCTAGGCTGCTAATTGTTCAAGACCTCGAAGGAAGGGGTCGCCGGCGCGTCCCCCCAAGCCCATGCTCCATCGCCCCATGAATATTGCAGCCACAAGCAGAACCATCACTCCGGCAGGAATTGCAAGCGGATGAATTCGCAGAAGATCCCGCAAATCCCTCCAGTATCCCCGGCCGCCGAAGGAACCGGCCGGCGGCCGCCGATTCAAAATTTCTTCCAATACGCGTCCCCGGACCGCATCACATACAGATGCCGTCGGTTCCGGAACCATAGCCTCTCCGGCCCCATCCAGATCCTCATGCCACTTGACCCGCTCCCGGCATTCACCGCATTGGCGGCAGTGTTCATTGAGTTTCTCCCGGTCGCTCACCTCAATCACGCCGGCAACAAGATCCTCAATCATCCTTTGGAAGAGTCCGCAATCCTTCATCTCACAATCTCCCTCTGGGAAGCCAGACTGCGGCGCATTTTGTCCACGCCGCGAAAGAGCAGGTTCTTGGCGGTCCCTTCGCTGCATTCCAGAACAGCGGCGATCTCCCGGCTGGGGAGTCTTTCAAAATACCTCAATGTCACGGCAACCCGATGAACTTGACGATCCCGCTGCCGCCGCCGGCTCCGCAACCAGTTGGCGCTGACACTGTGCGTCACACGCAGCAACCAGGAGCGGAATTCACCCTCGCCTCTGTAACTTCCCAGTTTTTCATAGGTTCGGATGAAGGCATCCTGCGTCAGATCCAGCGCGTCTTCCGGATTTCGGGCATAGGTGTAGACGAAGCGATAGACAAGCCTCTCGTAACGCTGCATCAGAATGGCGAATGCGGCATGCGAACCCTTCAATGTTTCAAAAACAAGATCGTGATCGTCGAGTGGCAAGGCTCTCTCCTGCGTTCACTACTTAGCCTGCCGGCGCCTGCCGGTAATTCCTATATAGATACAGACACCGGAACGGCGGATAGGTTAGCATCCACCGCTGATTTTTTACCAAAGTCTCCGGCCGAGGTGGCGGATATCCGGGATCCCAGATTCTCAGGGTCTTAGAGTCTCAATGATTTCAGTACTGACCCAATACAGATCATCATGCAGCGAATAGAACAGGTATTTCCCATCGGGTGTCACGGTCGCCTGGCCGACCAGTGGGGGGATATCATAGTGATCATGAAGATAGAGGGCATCGCCCCAAGAACCGTCGGCGTTCCTGAAACAAATGTATAGACCGTTTTTTCCGGGAATGTATCTATCAAATACCATATAGCTCTCGTCAGGTGCGATATAGGGATGCGCACTGGGTTCAGCACCCACGCCGCCACCGACTCTTTCAGGCTCTAAATACACTCCGCCTTCAAACTCGACTTTGCCGATACCGCCATCCTGTGGTCCGCCGGGCATTGTATAATAGATGGATCCATCAAGGGCGGCGGTGGCATACATCCCCATGAATAGTTTTTCAGGATCCCGCCATCCATTGTCGACACGCTTGGCCCTGCATATTTGGCGCGGCTGCCGAATTGTAGGTCTTGCATTAAAGAGAATCGACTTCCCATCCGGCGCGACATTCGCTTCTTCGCATTCAAGGGTGTCGCCAAAAAGCTCGATCTTAGCGGGCGCGGTCCATCCATCCGCTTCCCACCGGCACATCATGGTGCCCTGGTTGGCGCGAGAGAAATAGATCTCCCTGCCATCAGGTGTAAATGTTATTGAATATTCATTGGAAGTAGAACAAATCAGGCCGTTGGCGAAGATCTTGGGTTCTAAATCCGGCGGATCTTCCCCCAGATACGGACCCTGGCGCCCGGTCTTTTCTCCCGGGGCATACCTTCCTTGTTCAGCAATCTGGACCCGGGACTTTTCTATCTGCTCATCGATGTTCTCAAGGATCCATGCCGGAAGTGGAAACTCGCCATTCAATTCGGCCGCTCGGCGAAGATAACTCTCTGCCGCCTCCTTATCGCCGGTCACTACATAGAGACAGCCCAAATCCATTAGAGGCCAGGGAGATTCAGGGTAAAGTTCCTCAAGCAGTTTTGTTAGGGCGATGCTTTCCTCATATTGCCAATTTTGCGCCATCCCCCGGGCGCAATAAATCAACTCGCGGCCGTCAATAGCATAGAGATCCGAGGAATCGGCCGTCATTTCATGGAATTTTGTGACTGCAGCTTCGAGCCCCTGGTCCGCCAATATTCTCTCAAAGATTACCGCCGCTGATTCTCCCTGCTGTTCCTCCTGCGAGAACACGACACTCGCGGAAAAAACCAGAGACAACAGAGACACAACCACCCAAAATATTGGGCTGTGAGTTTCGATAAATTTCTTCATAATGTCCCTCCGCAGAATGGACTCACCGGATAGATATAACCAAGAAATTCCAACAGACTCAAGAAAATAGGAGGGTCGGCAACCGGCAGGTCGGTAGGTGAAGAACCGGAATCAGGCCGCTTTTCGTTTGCAGACGAAACGTTCAATCACTGTTCTAAGATCATGAATGTTTATCGGTTTTGGAAGATAGTCATCCATGTCGGCGGCGATGCAGCGATCCCGATCCTCCTTGAATGCGTGTGCCGTCAGTGCAATGATTGGGATTCTCAGATCTGTGATCGATTCGAGGGCCCGAATCTCGGCCGTCATCTCAAACCCATCCATTTCCGGCATTTGAATATCAGCTAGGATGATATCGAAAGCATGTCTTCGGAAAATGGCCAATCCCTCGCGACCATTAGACGCGATCATGACCTCGCAACCCAATTTGCGCAAGAGGGCCCGTGCAAATATCTGATTCACCTTGTTGTCCTCGACAAGAAGGACACGCGTTCCGGCAAGAAGGCCGATCACGGGCATGTCCTGATCGACATCAGCCGATAATGCCGATATCTCATCGATTGAAGATATCGCATCCTTGCCGGCCAAAAGAGCCATAAGGGGAATCGGTTTCACAGGTAGCACCAAGGTTTCATATCCACCCTCAGCATCAATGTTAATTCCACTTGGTGTTTCCCCGAGAGGGATCATGACACACAGTCTGGATTGCTTTTGTTCATGAATTTCAGTCAATAGATCATTGATTGGCGATGTGCCCGATTGATCAAGATCGCCATTATAAATAATGCAATAGTAATAACCGGGACGTTTCTTGGCGGCGGATAAAAATTCCATGAATTCCCCCGCTGTTTCCGCTTGATCAACGGCAAAACCAAGATGACCCAACTGCCGGGACAACGCCATGCATGTCACCGGCCTGTGGCTCGCCAGAAGGATCCTCCGCCCCTCTCCCTTGGTCCAAGAAAGATCCAGCGCCCGATCCTCAAAGATCGATTCCTCAATTGGGAGATGAATCGTAAAGTAGAAACGACTCCCTTTCCCCGGCGCGCTGTCAACTTTCAGCTGCCCGCCCATCAACTCAACCAACCGGCTCGAAATGGCAAGTCCGAGTCCTGTGCCTCCATAACGGCGCGTTGTCGATGAATCGGCCTGTGCAAATGCCGCGAACACACGATCCTGTGCATCGTTGTCGATACCGATCCCCGTATCAATGACGCTGAATGTCAAAGGAACCATTTCGGGAGATACCGATCCATTGAGCGCGGCCGGCGCCAGCTCAACGGCTATCTGTATGGATCCGGTCTCCGTGAATTTCAAAGAATTGCCGATCAGATTGACCAAAACCTGTCGCAGCCGGCCGGGATCGCACGACACATATCTTGGCACCCTTGGATCCATGTAGCATATATATTCTAAATCCTGCTGTGCTATTTGAACACTGAAGGTGCTGACAATCGTTTCAACCGTCGCATATAGATCCACCGGTATCGCTTCAAGCTGAAGCCGGCCTGCTTCGACTTTTGAGAAATCGAGAATGTCATTAATGATACTAAGAAGAGCATTGGCGCTGCTTTTTACAATGCCCAAGAAATTTTGCTGCTCCTCATCCAATCGAGTCGCCAGAGTAAGATCCGTCATGCCGATAATGCCGTTCATCGGAGTTCTGATTTCATGGGACATATTCGCCAGGAATTGGCTTTTGGCGCTATTTGCTCTTTCAGCGGCATCCTTTGCCTCCACCAAAGCCTGTGTTCGCTCTTCTACCTTCGCTTCGAGGTTCTTACTGTAGTCCTCGATTTCCTTTCTCGAATAGCGCAAGCTCTGGGTCATGGCATTGAATACGTTGGCCAACCGGCCCAATTCATCCGTCCCTCTCACGGATACAGAGACATCGAGGTTGCCCCGGGACATTTCCTCGGCGGCCTTGGCCAATGCTTCAACAGGTCGTGTGATCCGGCGGGAAATGAGAATACCAACGAGCAAACCGATCACGGCGACAGCCAGACTCACTAACAATGTCCAGAATTGGTTCCGCCGGATCTCGGCCTTTCCTTCCGCCCTCGATAAACCGAGAACCAGGGTTCCGTAGCGCCCACTCGATGTCTTTATCGGGGACAGCACCAATAGCCGATCTTCTTCAAACAGGACCCGTGTCCCCTCTGTGCTTGACCAGTCTTCGATAACAGATTGTTCCGGCAACGGTGTTTGCGTTAACGAGTTCCCGAATGCATCGAGAACTTGGACAAAAACAATTTCCGGATCCCGCACAAGGCTGGCGATCGCCTCATTAAGAGAACGTCTATCCTCAAACTCGAGAGGGGCGCTGAGGTTATAGGCCAGCATCTCTGTAATACCGACCCCCTTCGATACCAGCGCGGCGCCGGCAAGCCGCTCCAGTCGCGGCGGGAAGAAGACGGCAATGGATATCGCGCCCACAAGCGAGACGGCGACGAGGGCCAGAATGACCCGGGCGCGAATTGAAAGTTGTGGAAGCCGTCTACTCATCACTCTTATTCCCGATGGCTCTGAATTTTTTTACAAATTCGAAGAACCTGAGATTCGAGATCGTGGCCTTCAGCGCGCACCGCATCGAGATTGACCATGATCCGGGGATGATCCTCCTCGAGACCCACTCCGACGCCGAGACCGCCGGAAACATAGTCGACCACACCCGTCAGACTTAAAATATTCAATTCTCTTGTTAATGCCGTGATCTGGCTCAGCCTGCCTTTATGCGCCCGGGTGACATAGAGAATGTCAACCTCGGCCGAGCGCAAACCCTCGTCGATCGATTCCTTCCTGTCCCAGGGAATGGGCACCACTTCAAAGGTTTTGCCCTTGATCGTCTTTTCCGCCATTGAGGAGAGCACCTCCATGAGGGCCTCCATATTTTGTTCCGAAGCTCCATCGCCCCGCCGGTATAATACACCCACACGCAGGAACTCCGACGATTTCTCCATCAATGTTCGATCATAGGTTAGAAGTTTGAAGAGGATTGGAACTTGAAGATTTTCCGGAATCTCTTGTTCTTCTGAAGCAATGACGGATCCTCCCGCAAGCATCAAGAGCGCGGCCAAGATCAGACAAATCCAACGCCCTTTTGCTGTGTCAAAAGTCAAGTTTCTAGAACTCCACACATAGACTTGTATAGATTCTCCGTCTAAATTCAATCGTCCAGGGATGATCTCTGTATCTTCGATCCAAAATATTATCAACACCGACTATGGCCTGAACACCTCGACTCCGGGGCCTGATCCGCCAGCGGGCGTCCATAACAAAATATTCATCCCCCGGCCCTTCCGTCTCCATGGTGTTGAAATTTGTCAGATCCCACTCCGTCGCTGATCGGTAGCGGCCCATCAAGCTGATGGAGTGAATTGCGTGAGGCATCAATATAAGTTCGCCGACCAATGTATGACGCGGGGTGCTTATCTTCCGGTCGCCGGTATCCTTATCCTCAGCCCAGATATAGGAATATCCAAATCGTGTTTTCATCCATTCGGTAATAAGGGCGTCAAGGCTGGTTTCCACACCGGCAATATCCCAGCCGCCCTTGTTTGTGAATCCAAATTCAGAAGGGATTCCCTCTGGAAAGGGTGGAGCGGGAAAATATGCCAGTGAGCTCAGCTGAACGACTTCCCTGATCCGATTGCGATACAATGCCACTGATCCAAGGACATTTTTTGTGAGAAGACCTTGATATCCAAGCTCGAGAGAACGAATTTCTTCGGAATTGAGCGCCTCATTCCCATGAACCAGGATATTCACTGTTGGAATCAATTCTATCTCGGCACGCCCATAACTCTCAAGGAATGTTGGATCCCGATAGGCTTCACCATATGTCAGGCGCAAAGCATGGTTTTCATGTGGTTTGTAGACAATTCCCCCGCGTGGTGCGATATGTTCTCCGACCAGTGGATGGTCATCATAGCGGACTCCAAGGGAAAAGAGGAGATTTCCGCGAGGCCGCCATTCATCATAAAGAAAGGCTGAATGGAGATTCTGCTCTTCTGAATTTTGAAACAATGTCCATTTTACCTCCTTGCGACGGAAGTTGCCTCCCCAGAGCACGAAGTTGCTGGGTTCAACAGAAAATGAATGCTGAAATTCAACATCATGGATTCCGTTATCCAAAGTCCCAATATCGTTGATGGAAATAAGATCCAAGAAATTGCCATCCAGATGCCACTCGGTCCAGAAGTACCGCAAGCTTACATTCTTCCATCTTAAATCCGCACCGGCGAGTTGGTATTGTCCATCCATATTGATAATTGTACTACCGGTACTCATGTTCATGAAGCCATTGCTGTTTCCTGTAAAGAGAGATATTGACGCCTCGTCATTGAGTCGATAGATTGCTTCGCCGTTGAATCGGGACATCTCTTCTTCTTGATATTCAGTTTCCCAATTTTGAGTCGTTTCCCAACCACCGCTTAGTTTCCAACTCAATGGGCCGTAACTGTTCCCGTGAACGAACGAACTCAACTCCTCGCCGACATGCGATGCCTTTACATTCAAGATGGTGGCGTCATTCTCGCCTGGCTTGTAAGTGATGATGTTGATCACTCCAGCAAAAGCGTTGGCGCCGTAGAGGGCTGATCCGGGTCCCTTTATAATCTCGATACTCCTAATTTCCTCCAACGAAACCGGCAGGAACTCCCAAAGTGTCATGCCATAGAAATCCGCATAGACGGACCGGCCGTCGATCATGACCAACATGTTGTTGGATGGAATCGTATTGAGACCGCGAGCGCTGACATCGAAGCATGAAGCCGTATTGGTAATGACTTCAAGCCCTGGTGTACTGAGCAGGAGTTCGGGTATGCTGCGGGCACCGGAGGCGGCGATTTGCTCGGCGGTTATGATAGAGACCGAGACCGGCGATTCGCTGCTCTTCTGAGCATATTTTGAGGCGGTTATGACCGTGCTATTTAGCAGGGCATCTAGATCAAGCTCACTGAAATCATCAAACTCGGAATGAGGTTCTCCGGCCCAAAGGGGTTCAGTCCCGACTCCCAGGGCGCTGATAAGGATGGTCAAAAGAAATCCGCCGATGACCCCAAAGCTTCTGATACTCAAGGTGCCTTCCTTTTTCTTGATCATCCGAAGACCTAAAATCCTAAGATTCTGGACCAGAAAAATTACATCGTAAATATCGGAAATATATAGGGATATATTGAGGAATCATCCTTCGGAATCTGCAGAAAGCCCGGAGAATCTCTGTGGAGGCTCCCCGGGCTTCCAGGTCGGGTGGATTCATGTAACGTCTTGCTAGTTCTCCGGATAGAAAGGCGCCCAGTCGGGAGCTCCATATCCATGAGCAACGCCGTTGGCGCTGACCTGGGTCGATGACACCACGCTGACCGAAGAACCCGCCGCATTCAGAACGGCAATAAAAAGCGGGCTTTCGCCAGCGTATCGGCGGTCGAAGGCGATGGCCATCGAGGCCGGTGACGCTGTCAAATCCTCAGGCCAGTAGGGCTGCGTCCCCAAACCCGCCAAAATATCGGTCGTTGCTAACGAAGAAAGATGAATCGCCTTGATGGCATCGGATTGATGAATAAAGAGAAACTCCCCGTCGTGAGACCATCCGGCATCACGATAATGGGCGGTCGAAACAAAAACATAGACGACCTCTTTGCCGCTGCCATCGGCATTCATCGTAACCCAAACATTATGCGGGGGTGAACCCGCGTCAATATTCGTCGCCACCGCATAGTAGGCGATCTTGGTGCCATCCGGCGACCAGATCGGATTGTGTTCGCCGTCGGTACACTTAATATGTGTACCATCCGACTCCTGTAGAATTTCATCGAGGAATGAAATTTGCGTCAGGCCTGTGCCGGTCTCATTCATTGTATAAATATGGGCAAAGGTTGTTCCATCGTTCAGGTCGATGGCCGAGAGAACAAGTTTTTCCTCGATCGGCGATCCATCGAGATCTCTAACATCAAGATTATTATGATTTGTCAGAGTTGTGAGGTTGGTTCCATCAAAGGTATCGCATCCCCAAACGGCGCTCGCACCGGAAGCACTCACCCGGCTCAAGAAATAGACACGCCGGCTTCCATAGCCAAATGTGAAATCTGTCGGCAAGTAATCAAGATCCGGCGTCACGGTGACCGAATCCACCCCAGTGGTCGGTATGATAACGACATAAGAATCATTACCAGACTCGGCAACAATCAGTGTTCTCATTCCGGTCGTTGTATCCACCGCGACATTGGACAATCCAGACCAGTTGGGAACCTCATCGGCTGTCTTCATTGCAAAGAAATATTCCGTACCGGGCTCGAGCCCATCAACGGTCATCCCCTGAGCTGATGGGGCCGCCTGTGGGCCGGGCTCTCCCGTCACAGGAATCGCCTGGCTCCAGTTGCCGGCGGTGATTGTAGCCGTAGAATATCGAATATCATAAGCCGTGGCTGTTCCCGTAACGCCATCGTCGCCGGGTGAAGTCCAATCCAATTGAATCGATGTGTCGGTCGGATCCGATGCCGCCAGATCCGATACCTCCGCAGGCGGGGTCACATCACCTGGATCGGTTGTTCCGCCGTCGTCATTGCAGGCGGCGGCAAAAAGGGTTAAAAGAAACGAACAGAAGAGAAGGTAGAAAATCTTCAAGGTAAGACCTCCTTATTTGTGGCCAACGGCAGGTCTCAAAATTCATCGAAACCCGGCCGCACATTTGCATTGAGGCACAGTAGCGATTCGATGGTAATACCCAGGCCGGGCGATTGTCCACAGCCGAATCGACAAAAAGACGATTCCCCGGGCCCTGGATCGGTAACATAAGCTCCACGTATATTCATCATGGCCATATCTAATTTGCATTGTACATTTTGGATTCGCCTCACTGTCGATCATCGCCGCAAGACAGCAGATAAAAGTTTGGTTGGATACGATTTGGGGTAGGAAAAAGGGAATGGGCCCATTATAAATCTGGATAAGTCCCGGTAGGAATCCCGCCGGCAAAATCACAAGCAAGGAAGCATCCAAAACATCCCATTGCAGCGGAACCAGAGGAAGCCCATGGCTGACATTAGACCCTTCTGCGCCCTCCGGCCTCGCCCGGAGCTCGCGGAAAAGGTGGCAAGTCCACCCTACGACGTCCTCAATAGCGAAGAGGCACGGGAGATGGCCGGCGATAATCCGATCTCCTTCCTGCATGTCACCAAACCGGAAATCGATCTTCGGCCCGAAGTATCCCCATATGCCCCAGAGGTTTACGCAAAAGGGGTCGAGAACCTTCAGCGGTTGATTCAGGAGGAGGTTCTAATCCGCGATCCGCACCCTTGCTTCTACCTTTATCAGCAGCGGATGGGCGGACATGTCCAGGCCGGTCTCGTCGCCGGCGCTTCGGTCGATGAGTATGACCAAAATCTCATCCGCAAACACGAGCACACACGGCCGGATAAAGAGGAAGACCGAACCCGGCATATCGAGGCTTTGAATGCCAATACCGGCCCTGTTTTCCTAACCTACAAGAGACGGGACACCGTCGACCAGATCACCGAACAGATCCGCGCGCGGAAGCCTGATGTCGATTTCACCTCGTCGGATGGCGTACAGCACACCTTGTGGGTTGTGGCGGATGGATCCACGATTCAAGCTCTGAAAGACAGCTTCGCCGCGATCAGCATCCTCTATGTGGCGGATGGACATCACCGAAGCGCATCGGCCTCAAATGTCGCCGCCACACGCCGGGCCGCCAACCGCGGCCACACGGGCCGGGAGCCTTACAACTATTTCCTATCCGTCATCTTCCCCGACGATCAGATGATGATTCTCGATTACAATCGAGTCGTGTTCGATCTTAAAAACCTTAATGAACAAACATTTCTGGAGAAAATCCGCCGCTCTTTTGATATATCTCCGGCGGATGACCCAAAACCGAGCCGTCCGCTTGAATTCGGCATGTACCTCAAAGATAGATGGTACCGGCTCACGGCACGGGACGGCACCTATCCGGCGAATGATCCGGTGAACAGCCTGGATGTCGCCGTTTTACAAAACAATCTTCTCGCCCCTATCTTGGGGATTGAAGATCCACGGTCGGATTCTAGAATCGATTTCGTGGGAGGGATTCGCGGTTTGAAGGAGTTGGAGAAGAGAGTGGCCGGCGGTGCTGCCGTCGCCTTCGCTCTTTATCCAACAAGTATTTCCCAGCTGATGGCCATAGCGGATGCGGGAGAAGTCATGCCTCCCAAGTCAACTTGGTTTGAACCCAAGCTACGATCAGGCCTCATCATTCGTCCGCTGGACGATCGTTCTTAAGGAGAGCAGTTATGAAGATCCTAATTTCTGATGCCTTTGACGCATCTCTACCGGGCAAGTTGGCGCGTTTTGGGGAAACTTTCGATGACAAGAGCCGTTTGTCTGAAGCTGATGTTGTGCTTATACGTTCCAAGACAACGTGCACGCGGGAATATATCGACAAGGCCGCAAGCCTCAAGCTGATCATCCGCGGCGGCGTCGGACTCGATAATGTTGATCAGGATTACGCTAAGCAGAAGGGGATCGCCGTTCACAATACAGCGGCGGCCTCCAGCATCGCCGTGGCCGAGCTGGCTATGGGTTTCATGACCGCGATCCCGGCGAATATCATCCCGGGTCATATATCCTTGACCAAAGGCGAGTGGCAGAAGAAGCAACTCAAGCGAACGGAGCTTTACGGCAAGACCCTGGGTTTGATCGGCATCGGCAAGATCGCAACCGAAACCGCCATCCGCGCCAAAGCCTTCGGGATGAAGGTGATCGCCTATGACAAATACATCGACAAATCCAAGCACGCAGAGATGGTTTCATTCAACGATCTTCTCATCCGATCCGATTTCATATCCCTGCACGTTCCCTATACGGATGAGACGCGGGAAATGATCAATAAATCGACGATCAAACAGATGAAGGACGGCGTTATTATTGTGAACACCGGCCGCGGGAAATGTATCAACGAAGCTGATATGGCGGAAGCGCTGAGAAACGGCAAGGTCCGCGCCTATGGAACGGATGTCTGGTACTCCGATCCTCCGGATTGGGATGGCTGCCCCCTGCTGACCGCACCGAATGTCTATATGACGCCGCATATCGGAGCTTCCACGACTGAGAATTTGCTTAGAATCGGCGATGTTATCGAGGAGATTCTCAACGCGTACGTGAAGGAGGGTAAACTATGACACACCGCATCCACAATTTTAATGCCGGTCCCGCAACACTCCCCCTATCGGTATTGGAAGAGGTCCAGGCCGAACTTTTGGATTTCAAGGGATGCGGGATGAGTATTATGGAGATGAGCCACCGAAGCCCTGAGTATATGGAAGTCCACACCGAGGTGCAGACCCTCACGAGCGAGCTTCTCGGTCTTGGTGATGACTATAAGGTTCTCTTTTTGGGCGGCGGGGCATCGACGCAATTTTACATGATTCCGCAGAATCTTCTTTCCGGTGGAAGGAAGGGCGATTATATCGTAACCGGCACCTGGGCCAAGAAGGCGGCCAAAGAGGCAAAGCTATTCGGCGAAGTACACATTGCTCACGATGCCGCAAACGCCGACGGCAAATTCACCTATATTCCGACACAAGATCAGCTCCATCTTTCGCCGGATGCGGCCTATCTTCACTACACCACAAACAACACTATCGCCGGCACGCAATTTCATTATTATCCCAAAGCTCCCGCCGGCGTCCCGGTAATTTGCGATATGTCCTCCGATATCTTTTGGAAGAAGTTCGATCCGCGACCCTTCGGACTCATCTACGCTGGGGCGCAGAAGAATCTCGGACCTGCCGGCGTCACCATGGTTATCATCCGCAAAGATATGCTCGATCGTTGCGCCGATGGCATCCCGACGATGATTAGCTATAAGACTCATGCGGATAATGACTCATTGTTCAACACGGCGCCGGTCTTTCCAATCTATGTCGTGGGCAAAGTTCTAAAATGGATCAAGGCGCTCGGAGGGCTTGGTGCGATAGAAAAGCGTAATCGTGAAAAGGCCGGGCTGATCTACGGCGCCATCGACGCGAATCCTGATTTCTTCCGTTCGCCGATCCAGAGAGAGAGCCGTTCGGTGATGAACATTGTCTGGCGGCTTCCGTCCGAGGATTTGGAAAAGACCTTTATTGCAGAAGCGAAGAAAAGCGGACTCGGCGGCCTCAAGGGACATCGTTCAGTCGGCGGATGCCGCGCATCGACCTACAACGCCATGCCCATCGAGGGCGTGAAAGCGCTCGTCGGCTTCATGGAGGCGTTCGCTAAGAAGAACGGGTAAACTGACTGTTTTAATGGCTTCGAGGCAAAATCGTTCACTTATCCCACAAAACGGGACCCGCTATTGGGTCCCGTTTTGCCATATCGCTTATGCCTCTTTTAGAATCTTCGACCAGGCTCTGAACGGTTCAGTGGCGCACCGAGTTAACATTTCAAAGACCGCCGTTTCGACGCTCGTCAGGCGGATCCCCTCCTGCTGGAAGCGCATCATCGCCAGCTCAATATTTCTTGGAAATCGAGATGAGACCGCGTCGCCGACGATGAAGACTTCGAAGCCGTCATCGTTCATCTCCAGGGCCGTTTGAAAAACGCAGACATGCGATTCGATACCGCAGAGCAGCGCCTGTCGCCGGCCGGTCGCGGCCACCGCCTCCCGAAACGGATCATGCTGCCAGCAGGAGAAAGTGAGCTTCTCCATCCGCTCCACCCCCTCGAGCGTTTCCAATACGGGCCGGCAGGTTGGCCCTAAGCCCTTTGTATATTGTTCTGTTGCAAAGATGGGGACTTCAACAATCTTGCAGCCCCTGATGAGACGGCGGATGGACTGGACCATCTCGCCATGCTGGTGGATGTGCGGCAAGAGCCGTTCCTGCACATCAATCACGACAAGAAACGCTTCCGTGGGCCGGAGCATGGTGGGCCTCCTATCATCAGGGTTCAAACAGGTCCAAACTTCAGGTACGCTTCCGTTATGGTAATCCATCCGATCAAAAATTCACGGAATTCCGGGGATCCCGCCGGGAACTCACGCAAGCGCCGCGGATGCATCCTCGTCCTTCTCCTCACCATAATCTTGATCGCGCTTATTCCTAGGATTTTGGATGCATGGGCCGATTGGCTGGTCATCAAAAGCCACCCCATGCCTGCGGATGCCATCCTTGTTCTCGGCGGGGGCCGTGGTGAACGACTGGCGACAGCCCTTCAGCTATATAAAGAGGGATGGGCGAACCAGATCTATGTTTCAGGACCGAATGAACCGGGTATCTCCCGATTGCTTGATCCCGACGCGTTGACCCAGGCTGAGGTGAAACGGCATCTCGCTGTACAACACGGTGTTCCCGAGGATAAGGTCAGCGTCATCTTGGGGCCGAGCAGCACCTTTGAGGAGGCCTCTCTGACAAAGGATCTCTTTTTACAACTGAAGTATTCGAGAATCCTTGTCGTGACATCGCCCTATCACACCCGGCGGGCCTATCAGACCTTCCGGCATATTTATCGAAAAACGGGAATACAAATTAGTGTCATCTCTGCGCCGTGGGAGCTTACAGGATACAAGCGAAAAGAATGGTGGCGGCACGAAGACGACACCTTCGCCATCCTTAATGAAACGGGGAAATTGATCTTTTATCTACTGCGGTACAGCATCCCGCCGATTTAAGCCGCGGAAAATTCCCTACGGTATCTACCGTCTCCGGTTCAAAAACGATTCACAGATTTCATCGATGAGGCGTCCGGCCAAATCTTCCGGCAAGAACTCGGTTACCCTCTGGAAACGGCCGGAGATCGCCATTGTCGTCAAACCGTGTACCGTAAACCAAGCCTGCAGCGTCATAAAATGGAGCCTCTGCTCATCAACCGATATGGATTTTTGTTCAAGACAAGTCGCCAGCGTTTTACGAAGAAGATCAAGAGCCAGAAGGCTCGTCTTTTGGGAGGTCAGGTACTCCATCCGTTCAAAATGATGGAAGAACATCAGTCGATAGAGGCCGGGGTTATCGACGCCGAAGCCGACATAGGCCTGCAGACCCGCCCGAAGATCCTTGAAGGGATTTTCTCCGAAAATCGCCGCTTGAATATGATCAAGAAGCTGCTGATAGGTGCGGTCCCAGGCATGCGCCAGCAAGTCTTCCATATCTTGGAAGTGGCGATAGACCGCCATCTGAGACAAACCCAGGAGACGCCCCAGACGTCGCGCGGAGACGGCTTCAGGTCCCCCCTCCCTGCAGAGGTTCAAAGCCGCAATGATAAAAGATTCACGCGTTTCTTCTGAAGCCTTCCGGCGAGCCATTTTGATCCCCCATCTCTGTGGTCAAGTCCGGTGGATATCCCGACCGCTTTATTCCACACCCTTATGGTTTACAAGGTAAAGCAAGACAATACGCCTGTCAACTGAAAATCAGGAGGTGATCTTGGGATTTTTGGCGAAGAATGCCTCAGTGAATCGGAGAAAAATCTCAACCCCCAGGGGCATAGCCTCTTCGTCGAAGTTGAAATGGGGAGAGTGGTGAGGTTCGACGAGTCCCCGCTCCGCATTCCCTGCTCCAAGAAAGAGAAAGACACCAGGAACCCGCTGTAGGTAGTAGGCCATATCCTCGCCGCCCATTGAGATGAGATCCATTCCGACCCCATCCGGGCCAAGGACCTCCCTCGCGGCCGCAACCATTAGATCTGTCATTCCCTCATCATTGACAACCGGTGGGTAATGAGATTCGAAGATAAACTCGCACGCAGCGCCCAGGCTTTGACAAATCGCGTGGGATAGATCGTTGATCCTTTGCTTCAGTGTCTTGCGCAGTTCAGGGTCAAAAGTGCGTAACGTTCCCCACAGATGCGCTGTCTCGGCAATAATGTTGAAATTCGATCCCGACTCAAACCGGCCGATGGTGACAACGGCAGCCTGGTTCGGGTCTGTGTTTCTGCTGACCAGGGTCTGCAAAGCTGTGACGACATAGGATCCGACCACAACGGCATCAACTGTATTGTGCGGATAGGCGCCGTGCCCGCCTTTGCCCATGATGAGAATTTCAAACTCATCGGCTGCGGCCATAACCGGACCGGATCGCGTCTGCGCCCGGCCGACCGGCTGATGCGTATCGATATGAAGGCCGACAGCTCCGGTTACCGTGGGATTCTCCATCACCCCGTCGTTGATCATGGGAAGGGCGCCGCCCGGACTTTCCTCAGCCGGCTGAAAGACAAATTTCAGATCGCCGGGAAGTTTGTCGCGCAGGATCCCGGCGGCGTGCGCGGTGGCGAGAAGGATGGCCGTGTGCCCATCATGACCGCAGGCATGCATCACACCCGGTATCTCGGAGGCGTAATCAATCCCGGGGTTCTCCTCCTGGATCGGAAGGGCGTCGATGTCTGCTCGCAGGAGCAGGACACCCTGTTTTCTATTTGGATTCGTAGATTTAAGAAGGCCGACGACACCGGTGCCGCCGACATGAGTCTTGATGTCATCCAAGTTCGCGGATTGAAGCTCGTCGACAATGTAGGCGGCGGTCTTCTCTTCTTTCAGGCCGAGTTCAGGATGGCGATGGATCGTCCGGCGCCAGCGGACCATCTCAGGGTAGAGGGCCGAGACCTCGGGTCGAATTGGAAACGCTTGATGGGATGGTGTCTTCGTCACAATTAAAGCTCGGACAGCGGCCGCCGGCCGCAGGTGCCTTTGTTCAACTCATGCCAATATTGAATTTGTTTCTCGCCGAGTTTCCAGCAAAAGAAGACAAACCGGCCGTCTGTGGCCCCATAAAAGTCGACTTGACCTTTTATAAAATCTTTTACGACACAACCCATCCTTTGCATTCCCTCGAGTATCCGGTCTCTTTCTGCAATTAACTCCTCAAGCCGCCTCATACCCATCAAATACTCACGGCGTTCCGGACTTCTCCTGTGCGAGGCGCCGATGAGTTCAAGAACGGCGATCCGATCCTGATACCCCTGAATCTGCCGAGCGGCTTGAATGAGTTTCTTTAAAACCGCGTCGACATGGGGAAGGAGGCGGTTGGCTTCTTCCAGAGTAAAAATCTTGACTGCCATGGCCCAATCCTATCCCTTGGCTCCACTCCATCAATTCGGCCAGGCGATCCTTCCCTCGGTGGTCATATTGTAGCAAAAGAAAATAGCAGACACAAGAAGTGCAAACAATTAATTTAAAAATTGCGCATGAAGTCGGCTATGGATAACAAATGTGAAGATTATAACGCAATGATTCCAACACAAGGACAAAACACATATCCATGACGTCCTGAAAATCCGTTTTATCGGGACGTTCTGCGGCTCTGATTCAGCTTTTTAATAGTACAAGCTTGCTTGCTATTGATATATCGATTTGACACCTCCCCATGTTGTGAGCTTTCTTGGAGTCGGCTGGCATGGATTGGGCTCGCAGGAACCACCGAACCAATCACCACCACCCTCCAAACATTCAGAGCTATGCAGTAGCAGGCAAGTAGAACCGAAACAACAGGCGCCGTATTCCGGATTCCACGGCGGACATTCCGGATTCCAACCGGGCGCGCCGCCGTACCCCATGGCTCCGAAGCCCTCAATGAGGTCAAGCGTCGCCGGTTCGGAACAGTCAGCGACCGCCGCATGGTTTAAGGGATGATCGACGAGCGGAATCTCTCCGGCGGCGGCATAGACATAAATGCCAAAGTAATAGACGGGCACCATCTGGCCATATGAGCAATCGGGTGTCCAGGCGACCGCCGTTCCGGTTCCAGGAGCCGGCCATCCGGCGGTCGGCGCCTCGAGTGCGCCCGGTTTGCAGGAACCGAAATATCCGATATAGGTTTCGCTGGGTGTGTAATCCCCCAGTCCAAATGTCACCATATTGAAATTCGTCGCATTGCCGCGGGGCGAGACAACAAGAATGAGATACCAATAGACGTCGATTAGAGGATCGGGAATCGCCGATGGTATGAGATCGATGCAATCCTCGGGTACTTCAATTTGCTCACAGGGATCTGGAGGATACCAAGGCTCACCCTGATTCCCGTGGACGGCCAAAACCACCCCTGCATTGGATCCGGCATGAGCGGAGCCCATGGTGAGCACGGTACAAACCAACAAATATGACAGGAGTTTCATTGTGTCGCCTCCTTGGGAGAAAGGTGCGGAGACTCACAGCAATGATGCGTTGATATAGAAAGGCGCCCAGACTCTGAGGAGGAATCACTGTCTCAGTATTGAGACCGGAGTATTGAAACCGCAGTATGGATACCGCAGTAAGGAAACCGCAATGCCCCCTCTCGCGCACCATTATTATACACCGGCCGGAAGGAAAAGGCCAACTGATTTGGCTGCCGGATCCAATGGATGAAAATTAACCACTCTTGAAATGATCCCACCCTTTGGTATTCAAGTTATTGTGTCCCAACAAATGGAGACCCGGCTCCATCACGAACTCTCCGATCGCATGCGCTTGGGGCGACAGCGCTGAGAGGATTCTTTCGACGGATCCGGGCGCCACAGCGGCCAGCAGCGCATAATCGTCACTTGACCCCAGAGCCCACTCCAGCGGATCGATCTTGGCCGCCTTCCCCATTTTCCGGACCGGTTCGAGAATGGGGATTTGTTCGGTTTGGATGTCAGCGCCGAGACCGCCGGCTTCACACAAATGACCCAAATCGGAGAGAAGGCCGTCACTGGTATCGATCAAGGCCTTCACGCCGCCCATTTCACGGAGCTTTAACGATTCCTTTAAATGATGTCTTGGGCGGATATAAAATCGAAGGGCCGCTTTCAGATTCGTTTCATCAATCTTCATCTTCTGGGATTTCTTCGAGAGTCGATCCATCGCCCACAATCCAGCCGCCGAAAGGCCTGTGTGGCCGATGAGCAGGATCACATCGCCCGCCTGCGCTCCGGATCGCAGAAAGGCGTCCCCTTCAACTTCACCCACAAGGGTCACGTCGACAACACGCGGCCCGTCAGTGGCAGAGAGATTTCCACCGGCGATCTGGCCCCCGGCGTCTTTCAGCTCTTCAGCCAATCCCTCTAGAATGTTAAAGAGAACATCAACGGGATCACTCTTGGGCAGGGCCATCGAAATCAGCGCGACGCGCGGCGTGGCCCCCATGGCGGCAAGATCGGAAATGTTGCTGACCATGACCCTGCGGCCTACATCGCGGGGAGTCATGCGTTGTGTGAGAAAATGCCGTCCCTCGAGATGAATATCGCAGGTCAACGCCAGCTGCGTGGATGCCCGGGGCCGGATGAGAGCTGCGTCATCGCCGGCGCCTAATGTTAAAAATCCTCCCTCCCTGCCCAGATGGGATCTCTCCTCGAGCCAGGTACGGATTCTTTTCAGGATCTCCATCTCGCCGACATCGGAAAGAAGTGGTTCGCCGCCCCACTCTTTCGATGCGTCGAGTTGAAAGTTTCTCATGCCGATTTTTCTTCACCGTATCCGGCGACGAATTCCCGGATCTCCCGCGTCATCGCTTCCGGATCCTCGGCCTGGCATATCGCGGCCAGAACAGCGACACCATGAACGCCGGCCCGGAGAACAGGTTCTATATTTTCTCTGTTCAACCCGCCGATCGCGACAAGCGGTATGGGGAATTTCGGTGTCAGGCCGGGAAGCGCTTCAATCCCAATAATCGGTCCGGCATCGGTTTTGGTGCTCGTGGAATAGATTGGGCCGAATCCGACATAATCGGCGCCCTCCTGCCATGCCTCTCGCGCCTCTTCCACCGTATCGACCGAAACGCCAATCACACGCTCGGGACCCAGCAAATGCCGCGCGAGTCGGATTGGGAAATCGTCTTGGCCGAGATGCACGCCGTCGGCATCGGCCGCGATCGCTACATCCACGCGGTCATTAATGATAAACTTTGTATTGGAGCGTGCGCATAAGGTTGCAATCTCCCGGGCCGTTTCAATCATCTGCCGGGTCGTCGCCTCTTTGTCACGATACTGCACAAAATCAGCCCCGCCGTTGATCATCTTTTGAGCCAACTCGACATGGCTGAAACGTTGTTGAATCGTGGTGTCAGTGATTGCGACCAACCATCTTTTTTTTCTCACTGAGAACTCCTTCTCTCTTCGTATGGATGGGAACGACCGCGGATCCGGCCTTGAACCCAGAATCAATTTCAACCCCATCTCCTGTGAGCTCGGAATATGATTACCCATTGTCCTCTTCCGCGCCGGGAATATCATAGAATGGGTCGACCGGCCCCGACCCCTTGCCGATCCGCAGGCCATGCCGGATCGCATTCGTTATAAAAATCTTCGCTTCCTGCGCCGCTTCCAGCATAGTATCCCCGCACGCCAGGCGCCCCGCCATCGCCGAGGCGAAGGTACATCCGGTGCCATGGGTGTGGGGTGTTAAATATCTGACCCCCATAAGCCAGGTGGTGTTATCTTCCGATACGAAAAGGTCAGCCGAGTGCTGGCCATCCCCCAGATGGCCTCCCTTGATAATGACATAATCCGGACCAAGTTTGATCAATTCCCTTCCCGCCTTCTGCATATCATCCTCATTGCGAACCGGGAATCCGCAGAGCCGCTCCGCCTCGGGCAGATTCGGCGTGATGACGCTTGCGAGCGGCATGAGTTTGTCGCGCAGCACCTCGACGGCGTCATCATCTAAAAGGGCGTGGCCGTGTTTTGAAATCATGACAGGATCCAGGACAATCCAAGGCGTCTTCCGTTTGGCCAGCTCACGGGCAACCAGTTCCACAATCGATGCATTCGCCAACATGCCGATCTTGACAGCATCGATTTTACAATCATCAAAGACTGCATGCAGTTGATCCCGGATCAGGTCGAGCGGCACCGGCTCCACGCGTTCGACCTTGCGTGTATTCTGCGCCGTGATCGCTGTGATAACTGTGACGGCATAGGCTCCCAGCGCGTGAATCGCCTTGAGGTCGGCCTGAATTCCCGCCCCGGCGATCGAATCGGATCCAGCGATTGTTAAAACGATAGGTCGGATCATTAAAGTGATTTCCCTCGCTGATTCTCTTTTCGGCTGCTAGAACCCTTCAAATCGAGCCGTCACGCCGGCTGCATCGTTCGGCTCCCCCGCGGGATCGTAAATCCAGACATCGTCGACAATCGCCTCAACACCGTGCACCTCTTTCAATCCCGTGATCACCCAGATCTTCCCCGAAACGGTAACGACCGCCGACTGGGAGCGCGCTTCCGGCAACGATGTCAGAGCGAACCAGCTTCGTGTCTCCGTATCAAACCATCCGTTTAACCGGCCCGCATTTCCATTGCCGGTCATCACGATGATCCGTCCCTCGAGATTGACGACCCGGGGATGCTCCCATCCGACGGGAAGGGCGTTGTCGATCACCTCCCAGGTGCGTTCGATGAGGTTATACACAGCGACCGAGTCGGTGCGCGCGTTGCCGCGCTGCCCGCCGATAACATAGACATGCCCATCGAGGTGGAAGACGCTGAAATCCTGCAACGTGTAGGGGAGGCGCGTCTCCTGCGATACGCTGGGCGCATTGAGATCGATGATCTCAACCAGATCGGTCGGCGCGCCGGGAGTGTCCAAGCCGCCCAGGACCATCAATCCCGCGGGAACGACGACCGCCGCTCCGTCTTTGTGTCCGGCCGCCATCTGCACATTGATAAAGTCGATCGACATATCGGCGGGATCGAAGACTTCAATCAGACGGCTGACGGGTCCGTCATCGGCCCGGCCGCTGACCGCATAGACCTTCCGTTCGGCGGCGGCGAAGACGGTGCCGATGTTGGTCTGAAACTTCAGCTGGGGATACTCAATCCACCGCGCCGAATCGGGATCAAAAACCTCGACGCCGGGATAATGGCCGAAGGTGCTGGTGCGGCCGCCCCCGATCAGGTAGACCTTGCCCTCCCACTCCACGGCCCCGGACTTCTCGCGCGCATCGTGAATCGACACGCCATGGCTCCACGTGGGCCCCGGTTCGATCGGCGGAACGGTCGGAGATTCCTTTTCGCACCCGGATAGGATCGCTATGGCGGCAGCAACAACGACCAAAGCCAAGATCCCCACACCCCATCGCATACGCCACCTCATCGCTTCGAAAATTCCAGGAAACCCGCACCCTCTGAATCTAGCCCCTCAAGGCTCCCCACATCAATACGGCAAACTTGACCCCGGGATTCCCACGCCATCTACTGATGGTCAAGAATGACCCCTAATAAGGAGCGGCCCATGGTTTGGACCACGACACATGGTTATCCCGGGATCGGCTTGAAACGCGAGCTGAAGAAGGCGATTGAGTCATTCTGGGCCGGCGAGAGCAACGAGGACGATCTCTCTGAGACGGCCCGCGCCCTGCAGCAGCAGCATTGGCGCGAGCAGGCCGAGGCCGGCGTCGACCTGATCCCATCCGGCGACTTCACATTATATGATCGCATGCTTGATATGTCGCTGTGGCTCGGCGCGATACCGCGTCGGTTCCACAAGGAGAATTCACTGACCGGCCCCTCGCTCCTCTTCGCGATGGCCCGCGGCACAGCCCAATCCGTCGCCTGTCCGATGCGGAAGTGGTTCGACTCGAATTATCACTACATCATGCCCGAACTCGACGATTTTTGCCCCGGGGCCGGAGAGCCCGCCGGTTCCCGCTCCGGCGCCAAGGCCGGCGCCTTTGATCCCGACCCCACCGATCTGGTTCTCGCCTTTCGGGAAGCGCAGGCCGGCGGATGGGACACCAAGCCGACGCTGATCGGGCCGCTGACATTTTTGGCTCTGTCGAACGCCGATCCCTCCGCGATCCCGGATCTATTGCGGGCGTTGGGACCGGTCTACGGGCTGATCATTGCAGCGCTGGCGCGTGAGGGGGCGGATTGGATCCAGCTTGATGAGCCGGCGCTCATTCTCGATCACACTTCCGGTTATTGGGCGGCGATGGAAGAGGCGTACGCCGCGATCGCCGCGAAGAAGGGCGCCTCGAACCTCATCGTCGCGACGTCTTATGGTGATGTGGCGGAGGCGTGGCCGGCGCTCATCGATCTGCCGGTCGATGCGATCGCGCTCGATCTCGTTCACGGCCCGCACAACCGCGATCGGCTGCTGCACTCGGTTTTCCCATCCGACAAGACGCTCATCGCCGGTGTCGTCGATGGACGGAATATCTGGCGGATGGATTTGGCGGCGGTCCTCAGCCTGCTCGAGGTCCTGACGCAGAAAATCTCGCCCGAGCGGCTGGCCCTTGCCCCATCGTGCCATCTCTTTCACCTTCCTTATACAATTGAACGGGAGACGTCGCTCGATCCCGGACTGGCGGACCGGCTCGCCTTCGCGCGGGAGCGGCTGGAGGAGTTACACATTTTACAGGTGGGGATCAACGGGGGGCGGGATGCGATTGCCGGGGCGTTGGAGGAAAATCGCCGGCGCTTCTCGGATCATGCGGCGCGCCCCGGGCAAACGAACTCCGCCGTCAGGGAGCGGATGCAGAAGCTCAAGGAAAGCGATTATGCCCGCCTGCCCTACGCCGAACGCAGCCCGCAGCAGGATGCCGCCCTGCGGCTTCCGGTCCTGCCGACCACGACCATCGGCTCCCTTCCCCAGACGCCTGATCTCCGCAAAGCCCGCGCGCGTTACCGCAGCGGAAAGATGAATGGAGCGATCTACCGGGGATTGCTTCAGGAGAAGATCCGCAAGGCGATTGGTCTTCAAGAAGAGCTGGGGCTGGATGTGCTGGTGCATGGCGAGTATGAGCGCGCTGATATGGCCGAGTTTTTCGCCGAACGGCTGGAGGGGATGACGGTCACGCAGCATGCCTGGGTGCAATCCTTCGGCACCCGGTATGTCCGGCCGCCGATCATCTACGGCGACATCCAGCGAAGGGGGCCGATGTCGGTTCAGGAAACGGTCTATGCGCAATCGCTGACAACGCGCCCTGTGAAGGGGATGTTGACCGGGCCGGTGACGCTCCTCAACTGGTCGTTTGCGCGGCCTGATCTTTCGCATGAGCAGATCGCCACTCAACTCGCCCTCGCCCTGCGCGACGAAACGATGGAACTGGAGGCCGCGGGCATCAAGATGATACAAATTGATGAGCCGGCCTTTCGCGAAGGGTTTCCACTGAAGCGCGGCGAGTGGCCGCTCTATCTCAAATGGGCGGTCCGCGCCTTCAGGCTGGCTTCCTCCGGCGTGTCGCCGCAAACTCAGATCCACACGCATATGTGCTATTCCGATTTCAGCAGCGTCATCGCATCGATCGAAGCGATGGACGCCGATGTCATCACGATCGAAAACTCCCGTGCGCCGCTGGAGCTGCTGCGCGTCTTCGGCGCCACCGGTTATCCGCGCGGAATCGGCCCCGGTGTCTATGATGTGCACAGCGAGCGCGTCCCCACGGTGGGTGAAATGAGGGTGCTGATTCACCGGGCGCTGAAGGTCCTCCCCCGCAAAAATCTCTGGATCAACCCCGACTGCGGCCTAAAAACCCGCCGGATGAAAGAGGTGCTGCCCGCGCTGACAAATATGGTGGCAGCGGCGGCGCAGGTGCGGGATGAATTGGATTGAGGTTATCAGAGTCCCTGGGCATGGCTTTAGCGAACGCCAGCGATGTTTCATAATGAAATTTGGCAAAATTCAATTTGAAACAATAGCAATTATCTAGGAATTCCTCGCCGCCGCGCCGCAGAGTTTTTATCCGCCCATAATTCTTTAAATCCTATAAATAAAAGCCTGTTAAGTCTATCAGAAAAACAGCCGCCCGGGAGTGCCCGTTTTGGCACAGCTTTCGCTTCATAGGTAATCCGGATATTAAAAATAAGGAAAACTTGGGTGGCTGGTTTCCTTTAACTCCAGTGACCCAGCAACAAAAAGGAGAAATGAAAATGACACTCGTAAGATGGCAACCCAAAACTCACGCCGTGATGGATCCGTTCTTTGGTTTCAACGATCTCAGCAGAGAGCTGAATCGCCTCTTCGAGGGGGACTCAACCAGCGGCTGCAGCGCCTGCAACTGGGCGCCGGCAATGGACGTGATCGAGAAGGATGACAATTACATCGTCACGATGGACCTGCCCGGTCTCAGCAAGGAAGAGGTCGAGCTGACCCTTCACAACAACCACCTCAATATCAAGGGCGAGCGCAAAATCGAACACGACGAGAAGATCGAAAACGTCTACAGAAGCGAGCGCATCCGCGGCATGTTCGAACGCACGATCAAGCTGCCGACGGCTGTGAACACGGAGAATGTGGAAGCGACCTTCACGAACGGCGTCCTCGAGATCCGTCTCCCCAAGACCGAGGAAGCCAAGGCGCGACAGATCGCCATCAAGGGCTAGTTCATCTCTCCCCGAAAAACCCGGCCCAAGAAGCCCCCTTCGCAGGGGGCTTCTTTTTGTGTCGTAACTTAGGCCGGTCGACATCGGGCATGGAGCCGGGGAGATATCGTTAGGCGATTCAGGTTCGAGTTACTGGTTTTCGTCCCATTTGTCGTAGGACAGATACATTTCAACCCGCCCTGGTCGCGAATCTGGCGTTTTTAAACTGGATCCTGATGGCATATAAATTTTTGCAATAAACGGGCGTTCGTGGTTCTCAATAAAGCCGAGGATTTTCCCATAAGTATTAACAAAATTAAGTGCTAGAGCTTTGGTTGAAACCTTACCGATAAGAATAAATAGACCCACCCCAAAATGCATCACTGCATCACGCTCGTTTGGCTTATATCGAATTTTGCGATCATGACTAATTGCAAACCATTCTCGCTTGCCGATATTTGCAAGCCATTCCTCGTCTGGGGCCATTTCGCTGAAGTGTTCGTGATGGGATTCCACTGAAATTCCGGCTTCTGCAAGCACTCCTGGAAAGACCTTTCCAAGGTCGCGATCTGTGAAGAAAACCGGACTCAAGCCGCCTTCTCATACATTATTGCGGCCTCTACCATCTTCTCTGATATGTCATAGTCCTTGGCAATATCGTCAAGTTGCTCCCCTGCATCAAATCGAGCAGTAATGATCGCTGTAGAGATCCCGGCACCCGATAGAATCGGCCGCCCAAAGCCCACTTTTGGATCAATTACTATCGCCTTCTGGGCATCGGCTTCCAATTGTCCGGTAATCGGAAACAACCGCAAGGGCAAATTGAAATCTCCCCATTCAATTCTTGAGAGACGAGACTCTAGTAATTTTTTCATCGCGAGCTGACCAGATAGCGACAAGTTAATGAGCTGGCCGAACCTCTCAAGAAACAGTGCCCGTTGGGTCGTTAACAAATCGGGGCTTAATAGAAGGCGTTCAAGCCCCAACTCACTCTCTGCATAGTCTATGGCGGTACGAACTGCCTGAAATGGCACACTGTGTTTAACTCGAAGTGCCCAAAGAATATGTGCTTCAATAAGATTTTCGAAACTTAGAAGACTCGCGTCTTCTTGGGGAAGCGTTAGCAATGGGGAGAAAAATGCGACCCCTTGGCCCCTATGATAATGTCGGCCAAGCGCCCACGATCTCAGAGTGGCTGGAGCCAAGCGAAGGTATCTGGCGGCCTCAGCGATGCCATATGCAGGCATTTGTCCCGCCGATAACTCCTTTTGTTTCTTTTGGTTGGCCATGAATTTCCTTCTCCCCTCTGTTTGCCTTCTTCCTTCTCTATTAAATATATCAAATTGTCTATCTGTTCAAGCCTCCAATATGTTGTCGAATTCTAACTGAGACACGGCAATTCCCGCCGCCGGGGGGGAACCCTCGTATTATGTACAATCATTTTCGATAGTTCTGAATTCGCCTAATACGAGATAGCACGAGCAGCAAAATCACGCAGGCGGAACAACGCATATAACGGAACATTCAGGATGCGCGCATCCCGCTTCAGATTCAGAAGCGTGGTCCGGATGAGAATGGGAGGTGAAAACTGCTCGTCATAGGACCGCAGACTCTTGCTCTTTGGGTTCACCCCCGCTTTCGCTTCGAGGGGCAAGATGCCGGATTCCATCTCGAAAAGGAAGTCCACTTCAGCCCTCTTGCCGGAGCTGCGCCAATAGTAAAGTGGCAGATCCAGTGAGGAATGAAGGTGCTGGGCGACAAAGCTCTCAACGAAAGCGCCCTCATAAGCGGAAAACAGAGGGTCTCCCTGCGTCAGGATGCCAGCGGGAACCTCCGCGAGAGCTCCCAGGAGGCCCACATCGAGAGCATAGACCTTGAAGCTTCTTGGATCCGCACATCCCTTAAGCGGATGCTTGGGGGCTTCCACGCAGAAAGCCCGCTGGATGAGCCCTGCATTCTCCAGCCAGATGATGGCGTCCTCATAATCCCTCGCCCGAGCACTGGGGTGGACCGCAGAGAAAACAAATTTCCGGTTTTCGCGCGCAAGTTGACTGGGAATGGACTCCCAGATCTGCGACAGCTTTGGAATATCGTGGGCCGGCGCGTGTTTCGCAAAATCAAGAGTGTAGGCGTCGAGAATATTCCGCTGTACCTGGCGTACGCTGTCCATATCGCCGCCGTCGCAGTACAGCTGCACTGCTTCCGGCATGCCACCAACAAAATAGAATCTCCTCAGCAGATCGAGGAGATCATTGTGAAAGATTTCGGGAAGAGGCGTGAGATCTGTTTTCTCCTCCAGAAGTTTTCGGTACCGCGATTCCCCAACGGCATCTAAGAACTCCGGTACCGTCATCGGATGAAGGTTAAGAAAATCGACCTTTCCCACCGGAAAGGACCGGGGCGAGGAGATGCGACTGCCCAGCAATGAGCCGGCCGCCGCGACATGAATATCGCCGGCTTCTTCCTGAAAATACTTCAGGGAGTTCAAGGCATTATTCGACGCCTGAATCTCATCAAAGATCACCAAGTCGGATTGCGGCTTGATGGGCTTCCTCTGGTATCGCGACAGATCCCGAAGGATCCGTTCTGGATTCAGATCGCGGGCGAAGAGGCTGTCGAGCTCGGCTTGTTTCTCAAAGTTGAAGTAATGGACCTGCGCGTACTCGGAAGCACCGAACGCCTTCAGAATAAAGGTCTTGCCCGTCTGGCGCGCACCTCTAAGCACCAGCGGTTTCCTGTTGGAAGACCCCTTCCACTTAAGAAGCTCCGCGTAGATATCCCGTTTCATATCGGCTTCCTATCTTTGGGCGTCCCGTGGAGTCCATACCATACCGGCATTATTTTGGCATAAATTCACATTTTACGCGCGAATTATGTGAATTCTTGCCAAAAAAGACCTTTGATAATTTGCCCTGCCCGGGAAGATTATCTTGGAAATTCCTCCCTTTCGGCAACGGAGGTGGAGGGCTTCGATCTTGAACGTTGCATGTGGACGGGCATGCTGCCGCCGCGCGTCCTCTCGCCGACATGCAGACAGCTATTAAGGTCAAAGGATCTCGACGTGTTCGCGAAGGTGACCTATCCGCTCCGCACATGGAGGGGACGAAGCTTGAAGAGCACTATCGCAAGACCCTCCGCCATCTCGGCCAGCAAGGCGGGATGCTCGGACTCATCTTCAGCAAATCCCAAAATAAAATTCAGGATCCGGCGAAGCTCAGGCAGTTGATTGTGGAATTGATCGGCAAGGAGACTTGGCTTTCCCTATCCTCAGATGTGAAGGGCGATGCCTACGAGGGGCTGCTGGAGCGCAATGTGCAAGATATCAAATCCGGCGCGGGGCAGTACTTTACGCCAAGGCCCCTTATTGAAGCTATCATTGATTGCATTCAATCCGAGCCGGGCGAAGTCATCTGTGACCCCGCGTGTGGGACCGGCGGCTTTCTGCTCGCAGCGTATAACTACATCGCCGAGTGGTTTGAACTGGATAAAGACCAAAAGAAACATCTGCGCTATGACGCCATCCGCGGTGTAGAGCTGGTGGATGGTGTGTCGCGGCTCTGCGCCATGAACCTCTTCCTGCACGGGATCGGTCCCGATGATGATGAGCGGGAGCCGCCGATCAAGACCGACGACAGCCTGCGCAATGAGCCGAGCAGACATTATCAGGTGGTGGTGACCAATCCGCCCTTTGGGAAGAAGAGCAGTATCACCGTGGTCAATGAGACGGGAGAGACTGATAAAAGAACGGTGTCGTACAGCCGCCCCGATTTCTGGACGACGACAACGAACAAACAGCTGAACTTTGTGCAGCATATCAAGAGTCTGCTTGCGATCCATGGGCGGGCGGCGGTGGTCCTACCTGACAATGTGCTTTTCGAAGGCGGCGCTGGGGAGACGGTGAGGCGCAAGCTGATGCATGAATGCGATCTTCACACGATCTTGCGATTGCCGACGGGGCTTTTCTATGCGCAGGGGGTTAAGGCGAATGTGATTTTTTTTGATCGCAAGCCGGCAAGTGAGAAGCCGTGGACCAAAAAGGTTTGGTTCTATGACCTACGGACCAACAAACATTTCACGCTTAAGGAAGGGCGGATTATCCGCCAGGATCTTGATGAATTCGTGAAGTGCTACAACCCCGAGGATCGGCATTCCCGCAAGGCCACTTGGTCCGAGAAGAAGCCTGATGGCCGCTGGCGCGCGTATTCTTATGACGAGATTATTGCCCGCGATAAGGCCAGCCTTGATATCTTCTGGCTGCGGGATGAGAGCTTGGAAGATTCAGACAACCTCCCCGATCCAAACGTATTGGCCGGAGAGATCGCGGAGGATCTGCGGTCGGCGCTGGAGCAGATTGAGGAAATATTGGGAGATCTGGAGCAAAGAGCCAAGTCGGTATAGGTCGCCAAAGCAAACAGGCCGCGCCTCAGCGGCTACTGGCTGTCCCTGAGAATTTTCAGGAAGACCAATTGTGCATTTCGCCGAATTTGAGGAGGACGATTAGTCCGTAGACGGAGGAAAGACTGCACCCACCGGATGAAGTGGGGGATCTGATGATTCGTGGTTAGCCGTGAACTATGCAGCCAATTCTCAAGGGCGTATGGCTTTCTATCTTGTTGTTTCATAATAGGTTATTTAACTTCGCGCCAAGAGTCGTCATATTGATATTTCTTGCTATGATGATCCCCGCATAATCCCGGATCTACCACTGATATGACAAAGCCCCTACTTGCATATATGAATATCCTGATAAATAGTCTCCTTGCCATAGCGCGGTTCCTGCCATGTTATGGCTTCGTCATCATGCTCCCGGAAACCGATATGGATTGGACACGTAACTGATTTGCTATAATCTATTACCAGCTGTAGTCAATAGCCTTGGGATGTGTCTTGATGGAGTCCCGAAGTACGCTCTCTACGGCGCAAACGAACCCAAGCAACGGCGGATAGAGAAGTCGGGATAATGAATGGTTCGGCCTAACAAGCAAGCTCGGAGACAGGAGAATGGATATGGAGCCCGCAGTGGTTACGCGCCAAACCTTCAACGTTCTTGGCGTACAGTCGCGTATTGACCCCAGGACGGCAGACTACCGTAGCATCTGGGAGAAGCAGTTTGAGCCACATCACGACTTCGTCCGAAGGCTGGCTACGGAGCCAGGTTACTACGGGATGTACTTCCCATCGGAGGTGCCGGGGAAGGTGGACTTCATTGCAGGGATGGCCGTGGCAGATACCGGAGAGATCCCTCGGGGCCTTGTGGTGCGCGAAGTCCCTGTCGCGCAGTACGCTGTGTTCGAGTGCAAGATGGACGCTATCGGCTCGACTTGGGAGAAGATCTACGGCGGATGGTTGGCTGACTCCGAGCAATACGCTGAGGATGAGAGCAAGGCTTGCTTCGAGTATTTCCCGCCCGGAGCTGACGAAGGAAAGGCACTTGTGTCAATCCACGTGCCGCTGAGAGCGAAGTGAGCTGTGGCAAGGTGCAAGAACCAAGGTCAAAGGCCGAACCAACGAATGCAGCAGACGGCAAAGCCGCTGCTGATTCAGCCGTTATACAGGCGGAGGGAATGCTCTGACATCCGACGTACAAATACGAAGCTACAGGCCTGAAGATGCCAACGCCTTGTACGAGGCTGCGCGGGAGTCGGAGCTTCAAGTTTATCCGTGGCTCCCGTGGTGCCATCCGGGCTACTCACTCGCGGAAGCGGAAAATTGGGCCGCGTTTCAGGCGTTGGCGTTTGGACAGGGGCGCGAGTACGAATTCGTCATCACAGACGGTACGGGCCGCTTTCTAGGTGGTTGTGGCCTAAACCACATAAACGTCGCCGACCGCTGTGCGAACCTCGGGTATTGGGTGCGAACACAGGAAACGGGTCGCGAAGTTGCGTTGAAAGCAGTTCGTAGGGTAGTTGAGTTCGCATTCACTAGAACGAACTTGGAGCGTTTGGAAATCGTGTGCGCGGTTGAGAACCGGGCGAGCCGGCGAGTCGCTGAGAAATCTGGCGCGGTTCGCGAAGGAGTGGCGCGCGGCCGAATATTTCTACATGGGCAGGTGCTCGACGCCGTCGTGTACTCGATATTGCGGTCGGACGTGGCAGCTGTATAATCGGGTAGCCGGGAGCGTCTAACTCCCGGCCCCCACACCACCCTGCATGCGGGTCCGCACAGGGCGGTTCACGATGATGGAGCACACGAGAAGCCTCACGCATAGCCATGGGCTTTCATCCACAGATCGCGAACGGAAAGCAGTCCCTGGCTTGCAAGCCACACATTCGTCATCCCGGTCTGC